>JAZUBD010000238.1:0-2733 GCA_045638305.1 Lachnospiraceae bacterium | reverse complement strand
CAGTCTGCCTACAACGACCATCTTCGTTCCCTTCTTCAGGTAACGTTCTACAAACTCTGCCTGCTTTCCGAAAGCAGTACAGTCAAAGAAATCTGCATCAGGCTCACCGTCACGCTTAAAACGTCTGTCCACAGCGATACTGAAAGAACCGACTGCGGTAGAGCTTGCGCCCTGCGAATATCTGATTTCCGGGTCTCTGGTTAATCTACCGATTAAAATGACTTTGTTCATTAAGGAATTCCTCCTTTACTCCTCGTCCCGTCTAATGCATAAGAATCTGAGCACATTGTCCATAATACGAAGTCTGGATTCGATCTCCGCCGGAACAGTTGCCTCAGCATCGAACTGAATGAAGAAATAGTAACCTTCCTTCATCTTCTGGATTTCGTATGCGAGTCTCTTCTTGCCTGCGTCTTCAACGTTGGTAATGTTACCGCCGAATCTTGCAATGAGCTCCTTTGCTGCCTCAACAACAGCATTCTTTACGTCATCCTCGACTTTTGCATTTACAACTAAGGCTAATTCATACTGATTCATAGTTGCGTGCACCTCCTTCTGGTCTCCGGCCCTTCCCGTCACGAAAGAGCAAGGAATAATATTGTGTTTTGCATATCACAGTTTTTCATTATAACATAGGTTAACAGGGAATGCAAGCACTTTTTTCCAGGACATGCATCCCCGCTTTTCCCTTTCTTATAAGATCGGCTTCCATGCCGCTGTCAGATAATCCAGATACGTCCCCTCACCCTTCGGCAGAAACTTGCTGATGATACTTTTCCGCACAAGGTATTCCGTTCCGTCCATGGTATACGTATCCACATTATGAAAAATCCAGGGGAATCCGTCCCTTTCCCCCATATACAGCATCACATGACCCGGCATGTGCAGGATTGCGCCCACACCCAAGTCCGCGATAAGCTCCTGTTTCTGTTGCGGTGACTTGCCCTCCAGGTCCTCATACATCGCCTGATTCATGGCAGAAAGAGTCTCACCGCAGCTTCTCTGTGCTTCGGAATTCCGGGGAAGTGACAATCCGAAGCACATATAAAACGCCCGCAGGGTAGAGGAACAATCCATTCCGTCCAGTCGCTCGTCTCCCCAGCTGTAAGGAATATCTAACATCCGCTCCGTCTGCAGTCGAATCTGACGTTCCGTAAAAGGAAGATAGTTTCGGACAAACGCAGGTGCATCTCCTCTGCATCCGTATTCCGGCTCCTTATCAAGCACCGGTAGAACCGTCCCCACCCGAAAATACTGTCCGTCCCGATATCGCCCGGACTTTATCACCACACGGTACTCTTTTTCCAAAGTTTCCAGATACCGTTCGTATTGCCGCCTTGTACATAAGCAGATTCCCTCCTCTCTGGTATACCCCTCCGTAGCATCGGTGCATACATACAACCAGCCATCCTCCCGTCGCTTTATCCGTACCGGTTCCCCGATATTAATTCTGCTTTCCTGTCGTCTGTCCCACACATCTCCCCGGTACTTCCTCAGGGGCTCCAACGTAGGCTCTGTCCTCACGCAGACATTACGCATTGCTATCCCATACTGCATTTCCATAGACAAAAAACGATACCAAGCCGGACAAAACCTGCCCGGATCGGTATCGCTCCTTCCGTTTTCTATTAAGTTATGTACGAATCGGACGGGATATACCTGTCGCAACTCCGAAACAGCCCAACGGTTCCGTCTATTTCTTTTGCTCCACTACATCCAGCTCATACTTCGTAAACAATGCCTTCACATCATCCCAGGCCTTGGCTGCCGCATAATCATCCACCAACACAAAGGAAGTCTCTCCTGCGTTTTCCGCGGTGAGCAGTGCCTCGATATCCGCCAGGCTCTTTTCTGCACCGTCAATCAGGTACTGTCCCTGCTTCACCTCGATGGATACCTCTTTCGTCTCCTTCTCCTCCGGAAGTTCTTCCTGCTTGTTTTCTACCGGTTCCTTTTCCTCATCCTGCGGACTCTCCACATCGGAATTTACGCTCGCATCTTTGCCGAGTCCCAGTCCCCCGCCTCCGCCAAGCCCCAGACTCTTTCCTCCGAACAATGCCAGTGCCGCAAGAATCGCAACAACAACTACACCGCCTACTACTTTGCCTTTTTTACTCTTTTTGTTCTTTGCCATACCGTTGCCTCCTTCAGTAATTTACTTAATATATTTTTATTTTCTCCATAAAACAGGTTTTGGAAAAACTGCGCTCCAAATTCCCGATTGCTTCCCCGATTACGTCCAAATCCGATTGAGAAAAGTTCTCATCGTCGTAAGCATACTGCACCGTACACCAGACCACCTCTTCCGACGTTTCCCTGAGTGCTCCCGACAAGGCTTTCGTCATCTCCGTCACCTGCGTCGCCGCAAGTTCCGCCCGCTCGTCTTTTGTCAAGGAAAAATCATGGACCAATACCACCGAAGTCACGTAGGTCTTTTCCTCCTCTGTTCCGCCGGACCGGTAAATCCCTACCCTCACCTCCGGATAGCCTGCCTCTTCATTCCAGCCGGTTTCGCACAACAAAAGCACCTTTGTCATCCGCTCAATCACCTGCCCGTAGGCCGAAGTATCGCTTGCGTCGAAATCCGTAATAATCTTCAAATAATCGTACTCTTCCAAAAGAGCCGTATGATTCTCCAACAAAACCTTAAGCTCTAACTCCAAATCCGCATTCTTCCGATTCACATCCGAAAGCTCCGCCAGCTTTTCGTTAAGTTCCGCAATCTTCTCTGCC
>JAZUBD010000237.1:0-13319 GCA_045638305.1 Lachnospiraceae bacterium | reverse complement strand
TTGGCTCACAGAACGACATGGCTACGATCCGACTTATCCAATGCATCAAACGCATATTCCACAGCTGTCTTCTTGCGCAGGCGCTGCTTCAACTGATAAACCATACCAAGAATCTGAATCGTGATCAGAGGTGTCATTGCTACCATCGCCACTACGCCAAACGCTCCCGTTACCACATCTCCGCCTACACCGGTACATACGCCGATGGACATCGGGAGTAAGAAGGTCGCTGTCATCGGACCGGAAGCCACGCCACCGGAGTCGAACGCAATGGCCGTAAAAATCGGCGGCACAAAGAAAGTCAATACGATTGCAATGAAATATCCCGGAACCAAAAAGTACATAATCGGAATATCCGCCACAATGCGAAGCATGGAAAGCCCCACTGACACTGCCACACCGATGGACAAGCTGGTACTCAGCGCCTTTGCCGGAATCGCACCGGAGGTCATCTCGTATACCTGCTTGTTCAGAACATGAACTGCCGGCTCCGCCGTAACGATAAAGTAACCGATCAGAGCTCCTAACGGCACCACAATCCAGCTATAGGACAGTCCGCCCAGTTCCCGTCCGATGTAGTTTCCTACCGTCATGAAGCCTACATTCGCGCCACATAAGAACAATACCAAACCAACGAACGTATAAATAAAACCGACACTGATACGATAAATATTTTCTTTCTTCAATTTTAACCGGAAAATCTGAAACAATGCAAAGAACACCATGATCGGAAATAACGCCTTGACCACTTCCAATATGTATTCCGGAATCTCGTGAGAGAACAACTTCCACAAATCCCTGGAGGTCTCCACCGTCGGAATCTCCACCGGTGTATAATTACCGCCATCCACACGGAAGAACAGCCCCAAAAGCATGACTGCCAAAATCGGTCCCACAGAACAAAGCGCCACCAAACCGAAGCTGTCGTTTTGCGCCTCACTGTCGCTTCGGATGGATGCTACACCCACACCGAGAGCCATAATAAACGGTACTGTCATCGGACCGGTCGTTACTCCGCCGGAGTCAAAAGCAACTGCCAGAAAAGACTTCGGCACGAAAATCGCAAGGCCGAACACTACGGCATAAAAGAAAATCAAAAGATAGTTTAACTTCCACTTAAACAAAATACGAAGCATGGCTACAACCAAAAACAAGCCCACACCGCCGGCCACCGAAAACACGATAACCTGATTCGGAATATTAGGCACCTGCTCTGCCAGCACCTGCAAATCCGGCTCGGATATTGTCACAATACCTCCAACCAAAAAACTGATTAACACAATAAACCAAAGCTTTCGGGACTTAGTCACCGCAGAACCGATATGTTCGCCCACCGGGGTCATGGAAAGGTCTGCACCCAGAGTAAACATACCCATACCGATAATCACCATAGCCACACCGAATACAAAGGTCATAAGCAAATCCGTCGGAACCGGCACGACGGTAAAACAAAGAATAAAAACAATAGCCGCAATCGGAACTACCGATGCAAGAGATTCCTTTACCTTTGAAAAGAGAATTGTTCTACTGTTTCGGAACAAATCAACACCTCCGTTCTACTTTTCCAAGATACATTGTATCATATTGCACCGGCAATTCCAACCCGGCTATTCGTATAATTATTTCTTTACAACTTCTTAACACCTCATTACGGTGCCTTTACTATCTATTTCTTTTTCCCGTTCCACTCACTAAGCAGTGTGGAGCCCAATATCAGAACCGCGCCGATAATTCCAAGCACTCCCTGATTTTCTCCCAATACTGCCACGGAAAGCACCACCGCAAAGGCCGGATCGATATAGCTGTACACCGCAATGGTCTGACCGCTAAGTTTATCCATACTACCGAAATACAGCCAGTACGCAATACCGGTATGTACGATTCCCACTGCCAAAAGAAGCAACACCTGCGGTACGGTAAGGGTTGTAAATTCCTGTACTCCACCGGTAATAAGGGAGTACGGAAGCACCACTGCTGCTGCCACTCCCAGCTGTACAATGGTCTTATCGTAAGCCGAAATATCCTTTATAAACTTGTTGGTTAGCATCGCCGTAGCATAGAAGCATGCCGCACCGAGACCGAAAATAATTCCTTTACCGCTCCCTCCTGCTGTTGCTCCACCGTCAAAAATGCCGGATACCAGTAGCATTCCGATAATAGCCACCGCTGCACAGACAGACTTCTTCACCGTCATCTTTTCCTTCAGAAGGAACGGTGCCAATATAATCACAATGACCGGCGCCATGTAATAACACAACGTTGCGATTGCCACCGTAGTATAACGATATGCTTCAAACAACAAAATCCAGTTTATCCCGATAGCCGTACCGGAAATCAGAAGCGGAAGTAGATTTCTCCTTACTGCCTTCTGATCCACACGTTTTTTCGATGCCGCTACCACAGCAAGCAAAAATACCGTTCCGATTACTCCCCGGACACACGCCATCCAAGCGGAAGACAGCGGAATATACCTGCGAAACACACCGATGGAACCGAAAATCAGCATTGCCAGGGATAATTTTATTATTGCACTCTTTCTGTCCTGTCCCATTATCTTTCTCCTTTTCTCTTATCTTTCTTATCTTTTATTTCGGCATATCATGCCATACCGGAGCATTTATGCTCCGCCACAGACACAGAAAGCCTGCAGGATCCCGTAAAATCCCACAGGCTGTTATTTCTTATAATCCTTCTGCCGCGTTCGCCAAAAATGCCTTTAACTTCTCACTCTTCGGATTCGTAAATATCTGCTCCGGCTCACCCAGTTCCTCGATGACACCATCCGCCATAAACATGACCTTATCCGCCACACGACGGGCAAACTCCATCTCGTGGGTTACCACAATCATGGTACGTTCCGAAGATTTAAGCCCACGAATCACACGAAGCACCTCTCCCGTCAGTGCCGGGTCCAGTGCACTGGTCGGCTCGTCAAAGCAGAGAATATCCGGATTTAACGCCAAGGCTCTCGCAATGGCCACACGCTGCTGCTGTCCGCCGGAAAGCTCGCACGGATAGGCATTTCTCTTTTCCCAAAGCCCTACCTGGGAAAGCAAGCTTCCCGCATGAACTTTTACTTGCGTAAGGGCCGCCCTCATCTCGTCCTTCGTCATCTTCTTCGCCTTATAGGCATCCTTTATCTGCAGTTCCTCCGCCAACGTTACATTCCGCAACACATTGTACTGCGGAAACAGGTTAAAGGACTGGAACACCAGACCGAAATGAAGACGTCTTTCACGAATCTGCTTTTCGTTTAACGTATGTATGTCCGCTGCACCGAAAATGCAGTTGTCATTTACAAAAATCTGTCCCTTATCCGGCGTCACCAGGAAATTCAGGCAACGAAGGAGTGTGGTCTTACCGCTTCCCGAAGAACCGATAATGGCCAGCACTTCTCCCTTTTCCATGGAAAAGTCAATGCCCTTTAAAACCTCTTCGCCGTCAAAGCTTTTTCGAATGTTTTTTACTTCCAATACCGCCATATGCTATCCCTTATAATAATCCATCTTCTTTTCAATCCAGTTAAACAGTAACGTCAGCGCACCGGATACTAATAGGTAAAATGCACCGATGTAGAAAATCGGCCAAATAATACCCTTCAGACCGACAATATCCTCTGCCGCCTTTACCAGCTCTGTTACCGCAATTACACGCGCCAGGGACGTATCCTTTACCAAAGTAATGACCTCGTTTCCCATGGACGGCATAATCCGCTTGATAACCTGAAACAGTACCACCTTAAAGAAAATCTGGCTCTTTGTCATACCCAGCACCTGTCCCGCTTCGTACTGTCCCTTCGGAATACTTTCGATTCCTCCGCGGTAAATCTCCGAAAAATAGGCCGCGTAATTGACAATAAAGGCAACCAGCACCGCCGTCATACGCGGCAGTGCCTTTGCACCGAAAATCAATCCCGGACCGTAAAACACAAGAATAATCTGTAACATCAGCGGCGTTCCCCGGATAATCCAGACAAAGGTCCGGGTCAGCCAGCGAAGCGGCTTTATCTTCGACATGGAACCGAAGGTAATTACAAGACCAAGCGGCAACGCCCCAAGCAATACCACAAAGAATATCATCATGGTTGCCAGAAACCCATCCATAAGCTGCCTGGTAACGTCATAGAATGACATGGCTTCCTTCTCCTTTGGTATATCTTTTACTTCAATAACAACGCATCGCTGATTGCATACTTCTCAGCAAGCTTTGCCATAAATCCTTCTTCTGCAAGTTCGTCAATTGCTTTATTTACAGCCGCAACAAGCTCCTTATCCTCCAGACGGAAGCCGATTGCATATTCCTCCGGCTCAGAAGCAAGTTCAACATCAACAATCATCAAATCACTGTAGTCGGTAGCGTCATTTACCAAGGTTCTTGCCATAATGTAGTCAAGTACCGCAATATCGGAAGTTCCTGCTTTTACCTCAAGAAGAGCATCCTTCTGTGCGGCAGCCGCAATAAACTTGTTCTGAGACAAAGTAGCATCGTTCTCGATGGTTGTCTGACCGGCAGAACCGTTCTCCGCAATCATATTTGCACCGGACATACTTGCAATGTCTACATACTTCTCTGCATCTGCCTTACGGATAACCGCCACCTGATAATTGCTCACATAGGAGGTAGAGAATGCCATATTCTCCTTACGCTCGTCGGTCACGGTAAGACCGTTCCAGATACAGTCAATAGCCTTAGCGTTTAACTCGTTCTCCTTCTGCTTCCAGTCGATGACCTGGAACTTCGGCTCAACACCAAGCTTCTCACAAACTGCCTCGGCAAACTCGGTCTCAAAACCGGTTAACTTACCGTTTTCATCATTGTAGTTCATCGGCTCGAACAGGGTAATACCCATTACCATCTCACCGTTGTCCTTAATGTACTCAAGATCTTCCTTTGCACCGCCACAGCCTGCGAATACAGACAGGCAAAGCACTACAGTCAATAATGCTGCTAATCTCTTCTTCATAATAACTCTCCTTTTCTTCGGGTTCTGCCCGGTAAAATCATATTCTCCCTATGTACCATTTATCATACCTTTTGCCTTCTAACGCTTTATCATAGTAGCATGAAAGGGCGGTTTTGTCAAGATAAAAGGGGCTGGACGCGTTACAAAACGCGCAGGCATCGGGCGTGGCGAGCTCTTATTTTTTCTTTTGAATTGCTTCATACATAGCAAAAGCAAGGTACATTTTACAAGCAGCTCTTTGAACTTTACGTAGGATAGTAGACTTTCTTATTACTTCGTTTGTTGTCAGCAACGCACAGACAGGAGGTCTGGGCGAGGTCGCCATAAGACATGGATGTCGCATCAGACCGATTGCGTCACTCAGTGATTTTCTTTCTCGAAGTAATTAGAAAGCCTCTATCCGGAGTACGAAAAAAGGGGTGCTTGTAAAATGTACCTTGCTTATATATGAACTCCAAAAGAAAATATAAGAGCGGGACTGCGCGTTCACTCACGCGTCAGCCCCGCAGTCATTCTTAATATGCCTTACCCCAGTATACCAGGCTCTTTGCCGGCTTGCCGCAGCAGACACAGGTCTTTGCAATCTCTTCCTGTGCAAACGGCATACAACGGGAGGTAACACCCGCCTGTTCCTTTAATGCCTCTTCACAGGCAAGCTCACCGCACCACATAGCCTTAATGAAACCGGACTTGTTCTCGGCTACATCAAGCATCTCCTCCATGGTGGTTGCGCTGTAGGTGTGCTCGTCACGATGTACTCTTGCACGCTCCAGCATCTCCTTCTGCATGGTGGTAAGAAGCTCGCCCACCTTTGCTTCCAGCTCATCCAAGGAAACGGTAATCTTTTCATTGGTATCACGTCTTGCAATAACTGCCTGATTTGCCTCGATGTCCTTCGGACCGATTTCGATACGAAGCGGTACACCGCGCATCTCATGCTCTGCGAACTTCCATCCCGGAGACTTGTCGGAATCGTCTACCTTTACACGGAAGCCCTTTAAGATGTTTCCGAGCTCGTATGCCTTATCCAACACGCCTTCCTTGTCCTGACGTACCGGAATTACCACTGCCTGGATCGGAGCGATGGCCGGCGGAAGTACAAGACCGCTGTTGTCACCGTGTACCATAATCACCGCACCGATGAGGCGGGTGGTCATACCCCAGGACGTCTGGTGCACATACTGTAACTTATTTTCTTTATCCGTATACTGGATATCAAATGCCTTTGCAAAACCATTACCGAAGTTGTGGCTGGTACCGGACTGCAATGCCTTACCGTCGTGCATCAACGCCTCGATGGTATAGGTAGCTTCCGCTCCCGCGAACTTCTCCTTATCGGTCTTACGTCCGCGTACCATCGGGATTGCCAAAATCTCTTCACAGAAATCCGCATAGAGATTTAACATCTGAATGGTTCTTGCCTCCGCTTCCTCTGCGGTAGCGTGAGCGGTATGACCCTCCTGCCACAAAAACTCCATGGAACGAAGGAACGGACGGGTGGTCTTCTCCCAACGAACTACGGAACACCACTGGTTGTATACCTTCGGAAGATCACGGTAAGAACCGATAATCTTGGAATAAAAATCACAGAACAGCGTCTCGGAAGTCGGACGTACGCACATACGCTCCTGCAGCTTCTCTCCGCCACCATGGGTCACCCAAGCAACCTCCGGTGCAAAGCCCTCGACATGGTCCTTTTCCTTGTTTAACAAACTCTCCGGAATAAACATCGGCATGTAAACATTCTCTACGCCGGTTTCCTTAAAACGACGGTCCAGCTCCTTCTGAATCAACTCCCAAATGGCATAACCGGACGGACGAATAATCATACAGCCCTTAATACCGGAATACTCCACCAGCTCTGCCTTCTTCACGATGTCCGTGTACCATTGCGCGAAATCTTCCTCCATGGAGGTAATCGCTTCTACCATTTTCTTTTCCTTTGCCATTTTCTTTCCTCCTTTTACTGGGTACGGAACTTTTCGTAGATATTCTATCTTTTCTCGTCTCCCGGATGTAACACTTTCTAATTATTCCGAGCAAGTTTTACCTCCAAAGACACAACCGGCTCCAACGCGCCCTCCATGTCGCGTGTCGCCTTGCTTGAACGTCCTGTTCAAGCATTGCTGACAACCTTCGGAATAATAAGAAAGTCTAACATCCTCACGAAAGTTCAAAGATAGAATATCTACGAAAAGTTCCTCGTCTACTAAAATGTCAAAGATAAATGCGCAAAAGAGATAACATCCCTTCCTCACAATTATCTTCTCATGTACGTTTGAGGGAACCTTTCCTTCCCGTGCGCCGGCTACGGGCGTGGCGGATTCTTACGATTGAGTTCGGACTTGAATACCGGGGCTGTTCGCTCTTTGACTGAAGGTGCTTTTGCATTCCCGAAGGGGCGCGTACTTAGCGCAGTCGATATCACCTCTTAGCGGTTCTAAGTCTCGAGGCCACACCCGAGAGACGTCTAGAACCGGTTAGAGGAAGATTGACGGAGCGTTGCGCTCAGCAAAACGCAGCTTCTGTCAAAGAGAGAATCAGACCGTTCGGCAACCCGATTCAATCGTAAGAATGGGCAGCGCGCGGGCAAAAGGAAGGTCCCCTCTACGGGGAACCCGTAGAAGGGACCGAAATTCGTCGGCGGTACCACCCTTCTTAGCCGGTCTGTCCGGCTCTCTCACACAGCCTGCACTGTGTTCCCCCGATATCGCAGGGTCTGCGCCGCGTTTGTCACGCGGGACTCCGAGGCCGGTTCCGTCTGCACATCCGAAAGACTCTCAGCAAATATCTTCCTCTCTGTATGGACTGCATTGATGTACTATTCCTCTTCTTCGTCACGTTTCTTCGGCTCAGCCGAAAATCTTATGTGTATCTTACCCGAATTTCACGGATTTGTCAACCACAAATTATTCTCCCGATACAACGGAATTCTCGGTTAATGCATCATTTCCGCATAGCTGTGGTCCACAGTGATTACGCAAAAGTAATTCGGATACGTTTCCTTCACCAATAAATCGATGGCTTCCTTTACCTCCTCATCGCTCCGGGATAGTCCATGCGGTACCACACAATCAAAAATGAGATTCGTATGGGTTTCTCCCGGCACCACGCGCAAATCATGTATCGTCAATTCCTCATGTACCTTTTTTACTTCCTTGGCCAGCCAATGGCGAAGATTTCGTACCGACTCATCCTTCGTAACAATCGGATCCATATGTACGATAAGATGAATGTTTAACTCCTTCAAAAAGTCCCGTTCGATATTGTCCACCATATCATGACTCTTTAACACATCTTCTTCTGCAGCCACCTCTACATGAACGCTGCCGAATAACCGTCCCGGTCCGTAATCGTGCATCATCAAATCATGGGTACCGAGCACTCCCGGATAGCCCATAATCCGCTTTTCAATTTCCTTCACCAGCTCCTCGTCCGCAGCTTTTCCGAGAATCGGATCCAAGGTTTCCTTCACCAGATTTACTCCGCTGTAAAGAATAAACAGTGCTACCGCAAGACCCATATACCCGTCCAAAGAAAGCTTAGTCACATGGGAAAGAATCGTCGCCAGAATAACCGCACCGGTGGCAACCACGTCGTTTCTACTGTCCGCCGCCGTTGCCAGTAACGTCTGGGAATTGATTCGTTTTCCCAAGGTCCGGTTAAATACCGCCAGCCAAAGTTTTACACCGATTGCACCGAATAAAATCAATACCGTTACCCAGGAAAACGTAACCGGTTGCGGGTGAAGAATCTTAAGAAAGCTCTCCTTAAGCAACTCCACACCGATAACCAAAATCAACACACAAACCGTAAGTCCTGCCAAATATTCGTACCGGGCATGTCCGTATGGGTGCTCTTTATCCGCCGGCCGGCTTGCCATTTTAAACCCTAAAAAGCTTACAATGCCGGAGGAAGCATCTCCTAGATTATTAAATGCGTCTGCGGTAATTGCTACCGACGCCGTCAGCGTTCCGAGTAAAAATTTTGCCACAAACAGCAATACATTACACACGATTCCTACCATCCCCGACAACTTCCCATAAGAAGCTCTCACCTCCGGCAGCTGTGCCTGCTCATGATTTTTTACAAACAGTTTTACCAACAATCTCGTCATACCGTCTCTCCTTCCCGTCTTCCTTTGTATCTTAACAAGCTTTACAGCTTCCATTCTTCCTTTTCCGTATCCAATACCGCCCGGATAATTACCAGGCCGAAGGGCCCTAATATCACACCGAATAATCCGAACAATTCCACACCTACATACACCGCCATCAATGTATAAAGCGGCGGTATCCCGATTCGGTTTCCGAGAAGCTTCGGCTCCAGTCCTTCCCGAACCGACACACACAACAGATACATGAACACCAGTATCGCTACCTTAACATAGCTTCCCTGCACCAGACAAACAATCGCCCAAGGTACAAGAACAAGTCCCGAACCCAATATCGGAAACGCATCCAATATCGCCACTCCGATTCCCAGCAATAGGGCATATTCCCGTTTTACAAACAAAAACCCTACCGTACAAATCAATCCGATTAACAAAATAAGAATGCACTGGGTCTTCAAATAAGCCACACCGGCCTCGGATAACCGCCCCAGCACTTGCTTCCCCTCTGCGTAAAAGGGACTTCTCCGATAGCCCTTTGCATACTTCTCCCGGTCACTTAAAAGCAATACCGCCGCCACAAACGCAATCACAACTCCCGCAACTCCGTATACCAGAGTCCCGAGAGCCTCCACCGAGCGTTTGGATATGCCGGGTAATACTTCCGTATTTACCGTTTCTCCGATACGAGTCAAGCCTACCTGCATCATATCTTCCGCCGTTCCGGTCTTTAAAGAAAACCATCCGTCCACCCGGCTGCAAAAACGTTCCGCCACGTCAAGGGCTGCATCCCGATACACCCCGTAATTTTCTATAAACCGTACCAGCTGTTCCACCAGAAGTTTTCCGAGAAAGGCAATCCCCGCAACAAGCGCACCTGCCAGCAGAGTCAACAAAACTACAGCCCCGACACTCACCGGAATCCGTAGCTTACGTTTTAAAAAAAGAACCGCGGGACGTACCGCTCCCGCCAGAAGATATGCCGCCACAAAAGGTGCAAACAGCGGAAGTGCATAGCGAAACGCAAGGTACACTCCCGCTGTTACTCCGATTCCTTTATAAATCGTTTTATATTTTTCCTGTAAAAGCACCGACTTCTCCATAGCGTCACGCTCCTTCCGGTATACTGCATCACGTTCAGTATGTCCCGGATTTCGTTTCCCTATGGTATTGTATTTCTGTCAAAGAAGTCGATTTCTTCCTTTTGCTTCAAGGCCTCATTTCTACCGAAAACGGCAGACTCTTTCCGAATTTTGCCTTACAGCTCGACAACAAGGAATTCTACGCCGTAAATCGTCTGCAGGCTTACGGTTCCTTCTGCCTTTTCTTTTACAAAATCTTCCTCCGGACGATTCTTATCCAAAATCAGCTTCGTACCGATTCGCTCGCCCTTTGCAAGCTTTTCCTCCGCTGCGGTTGCTTCATCCACTAATATTTTTGCCAAAACATCCGGCGCACAGTCACTGGAATCCAGTACCAGATTGTAATTTGCATAATTAAAGTATTCGATACCGTAAATGTCCTTATAACGACGGTCCTCCGTTGCGGCACGATCCTTTAAACCTGCCATACACTCCTCAACGGACCGGTAAGACTCCACATCACCGCGGCTCTTGTCCGCCAGTACACGGGATGCCGCCACCGGGAGACTTACGGATAAAAATACCTTAAAGGATTCCTCCACGAAATTCCAAGCCAGACGGGAATCGAATAAAAGCTTCTTATCCTTCTGCTCTCTGGAAATCCGCGCCGTGGTATCATCAATCATATGATCGTATTTATGGTCCTTTTCCATCAGCTTATTCATCTCCAATACACTGACGCCCTGCTCCTCGGCAATCTGACGAATCACCTTTCCCGTAGAAAAGATCTCATAACCGTACTCTGCCTCTAAGATTTTGCTCAATGTGGACTTTCCGCTCCCTAAATTACCGGTTAATGTAACGTGCATAGTTTCTTCCGCCTTTCGTCTGTCGTTATTATTTACATTTTTCTTTCAATATAATGCTTCTGTCAACTCTTTACCGAATGGAATTAAAAATCTCTGCCATCGGAGAATCTTCGGACAAAATCACTGTCTTATTCTTTCCTACCAAAGCTGCCTTTGCCGCATCCAAAGATCGTACGAAGGTATAAAACTCACTTCTGGACTCATCGCCGTATACGGTAGACATAATTCTCATGTACTCCGCCTCACCCTCTGCGACAATCTTCTCTGCCTCTGCTTCAGCTTCGGACAGGCTGATAGCTACTTCATTATCGGTCTGGGTACGAATCTTTGCCGCCTCCGCTTCACCGGTTGCGGTATACTGGGCCGCCTCATTGTTACGTTCGGAAATCATACGCTCGTACACTGCCGCCTTATTATCACTCGGCAAATCCAGATGCTTCGTTTCCACAGAAATCAAATCGATGCCGTACTGGTCCATGGAAGTGCCGATATTGGTACGAATCGCTTCACTCAGCTCTCCGTCACGTCCGGAAACCACTTCCTTCTGATCCATGCTGGAAATCGCATTCTTCACCGCATTGTATACCGTGGTATTGATACGGTTTTCCGCATAGCTTTGAGAATTCAAGGTCTGAATAAACAACTGCGGATCGGAAATCTTCCACAATACATAGCAGTCACATACCATGGCCTTTTTATCCTTAGTAATTACCTCCGACGGCTGTAAATCATATAACAGCATCTCCTTCGGCAGGGTATCCACCGTCTGTATAAACGGAACCTTAAAGCTAAGTCCCGGCTCGGATACAATTCGCTCCACTTTACCGAACTGCTTAATCAGCTTGTATTCGTTCTGATAGGTCACCACAAGACAGGTCTGGGAAAGAATAAACAAAACAACTGCCATAATTCCAATTACAATCCACTTGCCTGCTCCCGACTTCTGCGGGTATCTTTCTAACTTTTCTTCCATGTCAAATCCCCCTTCCTACTACTGCATTACCGGTGCCAGTGACGCTACCGGGCTGTCGGACTCCAAAGAGTCAAGCGGCAACCACTTTTCAACGGAACCGTCACTGCTGTCGATAATCAGCTTTAAGTCCGGAAGAAGCTCTTCCATGGTCTCATAGTACATCCGCTGCTTTGTAATGAGCGGATACTTAATATACTCCTCATACAACGCATTAAAACGTGCCGCCTGACCTTCCGCCTCGTTAATGCGGGCTTCTCTTTCCGCCTCAGCTTCTTTTTTTATCCTGTCAATCTGAGCTTCTGCACTCGGAAGCTTTTCATTCCGGTATTTATTGGCATTATTAATGGCGGTTTCCATTCCCTGCTTCGCGGTTTCCACGGCCTTAAACGCCTCCATTACCTCGGCGGTCGGCGGCTCCGCATCCTGAATCGTAATATTGATCAACTGGATACCGATATCCTGTACCGCCAGTTCCTCCATAATCCGTTCCTTAATCTCTGCCTGAATTTCTATTTTACCGGTTGTAATTACCGTGTAAACCTCATTATGTCCTACTACGGTACGAATACAGGACTGTGCAATATTCTTTAGAATGGTCACCGGCTGCTCCGATGCGTACAGCGCCTTTACCGGGTCAACCACCTTATATTCCACATAAAAGTCCACATTTACAAAACTGTCATCGGAGGTAATCATAAGAGATTCATCCTCCTTCGTCAGGTTGGTGTTCTCATCGTAACCGATGGCAAAGCCCTTAATGGTTGTATCTACCTTTTTCACCTTCTGTACAAACGGAATCTTCAAATGAAGTCCCGGCTCACTCACCGTGTTCGGTACACCGAACGTCGTCACTACTGCCTGTTCCTGCTCTTTAATCGTATAAAACGAACTAAAGAGAATTACCAGTACCGCAATGGCTAATACAACAAAACCCATTATTTTCAGTACCGCTTTTGTCTGTTTGTCCATAATTTCCTCCTTTTTTGCGGATTTCCGCATCTTCTGCCCTAATATAGAATCCCACCTCTTATTTTGTCTCCCGCCTGCACTAATATCTCTCTGTCAAGTCTTCCGAATCAGCCTAACAAATACTCCGTCAGCTCCTGCGGTGTCTTAACCAAATGTATCGCACCTGCAGTCGACAATTCCTCCTCATCCCCAAACCCATACAATACGCCGATGGTTTTGATCCCCACCGCGGCAGCTCCGATGACATCAAAGTTCCGGTCGCCCACCATAATTACTTCCCCTGTATCGGTGATTCCGTTCTGCTCCAGCGCATAACGGACTAAGTCGGATCGTAGCCATGTCGTTCTGTGGG
>JAZUBD010000236.1:0-7978 GCA_045638305.1 Lachnospiraceae bacterium | reverse complement strand
CGAAGGCAGACGCTGGAACGGCTGGATTTGTCGGATGAATTGACGGATGAACAGGTACTTGCGGCAATCGAGCAGACCGTTTTAGCCTACGGACGGGAGCATTATTTGCCTCTTTCGGAAAAACTTCGATTAAAGGAAGAGATTTTTCACGGAATCCGGGGACTGGATATTTTAGAGGAATTGTTGGCGGACGATTCGGTGACGGAGATTATGATAAACGGCCATGAACACATTTTTTATGAAAAACGGGGACAGCTGTATTTGTGGGAAAAGCAGTTTTCCTCCGAGGAGAGACTTCGAGATGTAATTCAAAAAATGGCTGCGGAAGCGAACCGGGTGGTCAATGAGGCCAGTCCCATTGCGGATACGAGACTATCGGACGGTTCCCGTGTGAATATCGTACTTCCTCCTGCTTCTTTAGACGGTCCTGCGGTGACCATTCGTAAATTTTCGAAGGTGCCCTATACTATGGACCGGTTGGTGGAACTTAGGGCGGTAACCGAGGATGCGAGAGCGTATTTGGAGCATGCGGTAAAGCAAAAAAAGAACATTTTTATCAGTGGCGGCACCGGCTCCGGTAAAACTACGTTTTTAAATGCCTTGTCGGCGTATATTCCGGAGTCGGAGCGGGTCATAACCATTGAGGATGCGGCGGAGCTTCAGATCCGCACGATTCCGAACCTTGTAAGGCTGGAGGTGCGGAAGGCAAATACCGAGGGCTGTAGTGCCGTCAGTGTCAGGGATTTGATTAAGACTGCGTTGCGGATGCGTCCCTCCCGCATTATTGTGGGAGAGGTGCGGGGGGCGGAGGCGTTGGATATGTTACAGGCTATGAATACGGGCCATGAAGGCTCTTTGTCTACCGGACATGCTAACTCTGCGGAAGATATGCTGTCCCGGTTGGAGACTATGGTACTACAGGGAAGCGACATTCCCGTCTATGCCATCCGAAAGCAGATTGCGTCCGCAATAGATGTGTTTATCCAGCTATACAGGCGGGGAGACGGGAGTCGCGGTGTATTGCAGATTTGCGAAAATGATGGCCTGTGTGACGGTGAGATTGTGCTTCGGCCTGTGTTTGAAGAAGCAAAGGAAGGAGACGCCGGAGGGGCGTTGCGGTACCTGGGCAGATCAAGATTTCGGAAAGAAGGACAGGATGGGAAAGAAACCGGAAAGAATAAGGAAAACACTTGATTGGAGAGTAATTGCGATAGGGAAAGGAGCCGGATTGGGAACCTTGATTGCTTGGCTGTTTTTTCAAAGTATGTGGGGATTGCTGTGCATACCGGTTTGTGTGGGACTGCTATGGAAACAGACGAAAAAACATGAAAAACAGCGCAGGCAGGAAAAGGAACAGGAGTATTTTGCAGAGTATCTGGGCTTTTTAAAGGAAGCGCTTCTGGTGGGATATTCCCTGGAACAGGCGGTGGGAGAAGGGAAAAAAGGAATGTTGACTACCCTGAAAGAGGACGAGCCGTTTTTACAAGCGGTTACACGACTGGAACGGAAAATGCAGCTGGGAACATCAGTGGAGACGGTGTTCTCCCAGTGGGCCGAGCAAGCTCTTTGTGAGGTTGTCGGGTACTTTGCGGAGGTGTTGTTTATCGCGAAACGCACCGGAGGAGCGGTACAGCAGGTGATCGAGAATACGGAACAGGTAATCCGGGACAAGCAGGAGACGCTTCGCTATATCCGCTCGGTTATACATAGCCGGGAGTACGAGGCAAAGGTGATGAAATGTATGCCGTTTGCGATGCTCATCTATTTGCGGTTGTTTATGTCGGATTTTCTGTCACCGTTATATCATAATGCGGTGGGCGTCTGTGTGATGACGGTGGTGTTGGTGGTTTATTTTTCTCTTTGTCTGGTGGTGGATAAGGTGACGGCGGTGTCGTTGTAAAGGAGGAGCATGAGTAAAAAGGAAAAGATACAATGGGCACTGATCGGAGTCATTATTCTTGTAACGGCGGTATTTCTTCTGGTCCGGAACCGGGATATAAAAGAGGATACACGGGTGTGGATTACACGACCGGAAAGCGGAACAAAGAAGGAAGCGGTAGCGTTTCGCTTGGAAGAAACTTCGGACGAATGGACTCTGGAGGTGGCATCCAGAGAACGGACAGAGGAGGAAATCAATGAGGCATTTTCGGAAACGGTTCGTTTTCTGAAGGTGTTCTTTGGAATGGAGAAGGAAGAAAGTGTAGTGTTATCGGACTCTGTGGAATTGCCTCAATTCGTTCCCGAGACCGGCGTGGATATTCGTTGGAGCAGTTCGGACGATACGGTGATAACAAAGGACGGAACGCTACATCGGGAGCAGCTTAAGGAGGCGCGTGAGGTTTATCTTCAAGCCCGGATGAGTTATGGGTCGGAAGAACGGGAGCATTGGTTTGCGGTGAAGGTACTGCCCTATGAGGAAGGAAGTAAAGAGGCACTGTTATACGGCGCCCGGGAAGAGCTGCGTGTATTGGAGCAAAAGACGGTCGGTGAGGCTGGGTTTTATCTTCCGGAGACAATCGGACCGGTGGCGGTGGGACGGCCGGAGGAGCCGGGGTTTCCCTGGGGAATATTGGGCGTTGGAATTTTGTTTGTTCCCTTTGTAGTGCTGTTTTCTAAGCATCAGGAAAAGGAGAAGGAGCGAAAGCGAAGAGAAGAGGAGCTTTTGACGGAGTATCCCCGGTTGATTACCAAGCTTACGCTGTATACCGGAGCGGGGATGAGCTTGCGGGGAAGTTTCGAACGTTTGGGAGCGGAGTATCGCGCAAAGACGGAAAAGGCAGGGAAAAGAAACGCCATCGCAGAAGAAATTCTGGTACTTGTAGGAGAATTGAAAAATGGGACATCGGAGTCGCGGGCCTATGAGGCATTCGGCAGAAGGATCGGGTTAAAGCCCTATTTGCGGTGTGCGTCTTTACTGGTCAGTCAGCTACAAAAGGGTAGCGGTGGCCTGCGAAAAAACTTGGAAAACGAAGTGCGTCTGGCCTGGGAAATGCATCGGGAACGTGCAGCTAAAAAGGGAGAAGAGGGGCAGACAAAGCTTTTATTTCCGATGATGGGAATGTTATTTTTGGTAATGGCGGTGGTCATGATACCTGCGTTTTTTTCCATGTAAACACAGGATGGCAGAACAGGAGGAGTTTGGGATGAAAAATATTTTGCGAAATAACAAAGGTGTGGGTGTAGTGGAAGTCATTTTGATTTTGGTAGTGTTGATTGCTTTGGTCTTAATTTTCAAAGAACAGTTAGGAAGTATGGTTACAAAAGCAATGGAGGCCCTGGAGAAGAGTATGAATGAGGTTTTGTCGTGAGGCAGAAGGGATCGGTCACCGTAGTTTTCTCTTTGGTTTTTATGGTGATGTTCAGCTTTATCATTTCTTTTTTTGAAATGGCTGCGTATACCGCACGGGCTTCTTATCATGCGTCTGCATCACGCTTGGCGGTAGAAAATTTCTTTGCGGCATATCTGACTCCGCTGTATGAGGAGTATCACATTTTCGGAAGGGAAGTGCCGTCATGGGGCGAGGAATCGGAGTTTGTAGAGCAAAGTATTGCGGAAGATATCGCATACATGACGGAAAAGAGAGAAGGTGAGAGATCTCTGTTGATTCGTTCGGGTGCGGAGTTTGATGTAACAAATGTCCTGATGTTAACGGATAATAAACTGGAGGGGTTTCATCGACAGGCGGTTACCGCTATGAAGTATCGTGCTGCTCCGGAGGTACTGTCTGCTTTGGCGGAGTTTGCGGGGATGACGGAGCAAGCCAATGCCCATCTGGAGGTTGCGGCGGCAAAGGCGGCTACCGACAGTGCGTATGCAAAAGTGGATGAAAAGATATTACGTTTGATGGAACTGGTGGACGGGGTAGAGATTAAGAAGTTTGAAAAATTTATGGGTGGTAAAAATGTGGTCTTTCAAAAGGATGCGTATGTAAAATACTTTTGTATCGACTCGGCAGGGGCAGCAAAATATTTTGATAGGACGCAGGTGTATCAGGCATTTCTGAGTAATCATGAGAATCCTTACGATACCTTGGTATCTCTTGCTGCACGGGCAGAAACGCTGGCGGCGGAGATGGAAGCACGGGAGTATGAGGAAATGATTTGCCGAAGTGAGTTGGCGAGAATCAGAGGACAGTTGGGTGTAGTGACTCCTAAGATCGAGAGCCTCAAGAAGAGCATCAAAGAGACATCTCTTCAGTATATCTCCGATGTGGCAAAGTTAGGGAAAATGATTCTGGCAAAGGGAGACGAGGAGGAAATTGCTGCGCTGACGGTTCGCGTCAATACGCTGGAAAAAGAAAAAGAGCGTATGGAAGATGAGAAGAAGCAGCTGGAAGAAGATGAAAAGGAACTGAAAAAAGAGGAAGATTCACTGGAAAAGGAACAGAGGGCGCTGGAAAAGACGGCAAAAAGTCAGGAAAAAGCAGCAGAGAAACTTGCGGATGAAGAGGAGAAATTTGTAAAGCAATGCGAAAAAGTCCGGGAGATTTGTGAGGAAACGTATGAGTATGCGGAAGAGGTCCGAAAGGAATTGGCTCAGGCAAAGAAGGTAAAGGAAACCTGTGAGACAGTACTGGATTCATTGCAGCTTGTGATTGGTGAGGAGGCGGTGGCGGAGTACCGGGCGGAATTGGATGCCTACCTTTTTTATGAGGACTTGGACGGGTTTGATTTTGATACAATGAAGCAGACGTTATTGGGGAATATGTCAAGTTTGTGGAATGTATCGGCCCGGATCAAAGGGACGTATTCTTCTGCGCTTTACACGGCAGTTACCGGGTTAAAAGAAGAGGCAGCATCGGTAAAAAATTATTCCTTTTACGGATTGAAGCTGAATTACGGTGAGATGTCCTTGGCAGAGAATCTGTATGACGGAGTGGAATCTATGATATCCGGAGAAGTGGCGGCAGGTTTTCTGGGTTTTTTAACGGACAAGGAATTATCGGAGAAGGAGTTGGATGCTTCTTATTTGCCGTCGGGCTTCCGGTATAAAGACGAAGGCTTTGACATTTTTTCTTTGTTGGGAACAGACATGAGTGCCATTTTTAATGAACTGAAAACGCTTCTTCCGGAGGATATTTCTGCCGGCGAGGTTTTAAGTGAGGCGTCGGATGCGATTTTATTTCATTCTTATCTGGTTACTCATTTCGGTGATTTTTTAGAGGAAAACGGAGCCGGAGCGCTTTCCTATGAGAAGGAATATCTCATTGCCGGAAAAGCCACGGATCAGGAGAATCTTTCTTCGGTAGCTATGCGAATTTGTGCGGTTCGAACCATCCTGCATTTTGTCTCGTTGTATACGGACAGTACCCGGAAGGCGCCCGTGGAGCAGGCGGCATTGGCTGCGTGCGGTATCATCGGGTTGCCGGCACTGAAAAGCATTGTAGTTTTTCTTTTGTTGTTTGTATGGGCATTGGAGGAGGCCATGATAGATACGGCGGCTTTTTTGCAAGGGAAACGACTTTTGCTGTACCCGGGAAAAAACGGAGGAAGTCTGTCCTTTCAGGAGATTCTGATGTTTTCTAAAACCTTTGTGCTGGAAAAAGCAAAGCAGAAAAAAGACGACAACGGTCTTGCCTTCGGTTACAATGAATTTCTGCATCTCTTCTTGTTTTTGACACCGAAGGAGGATAAGAAGTACCGGGCGGCAGACTTGATACAGGAAAATATGCGGAATACCTATCAAAAGGAGTTTCGGTTAAATCGTTGTGCGTGGAAGGTGTTATATCGTGTGGATGAGGTGCCGTATGTATACGAGTATGAATAATACGAAAGGAGGTGCATTTTGATATCTGTTCTTATGCCATTTCGATGCCGAGAAAAAATTCCTGCAAAATCGATATTACTCTTTTCCTCCCCTACTCTTATTGTCGGTTTTGTTTATCCTAGATACTTTTTTCGACGACTCACAAAAAAAGCTTGCGAAAAGATTCATAAAAATAGACCGGGTCGAAATTGTAAGAGCAGATATCAAAATGCATCCGTAACGGTGGAAGCATCCGTGGCGTTTCCTGTGTTCTTCTTTGCGATAATGTATTTGATACAAATGTTTTATGTGTTACGGGCGGAAATTGTAATAGCCGAGGCAGGGATTACGGCTGCCAGGGAAGCGGCGGCTTATTCTTATGTGGCGGAGCGTCTGGCGGACGGGGAAAATGCGGTAGCAGAGACGTTATTGGATATTTTTGATGAGAAGATTGTGCAGGATGTGGCGATGACCGCAATGTTTCATGCCAGATGCGATAAGGATATTTTGAAACAGGCGGGAGTGGCGCAGGGTTACAGCGGAATATGGGTGAATACAGAGGCTTCCGGAGCGAAAACTCATGCGGAGATTTACTATTGGGTAAAGCCTCCCGATGTATTTACAAAAAGTAGTCGCGGATTTTACGTGATGCGGCTGGTATACCGGGATTGGACCGGAGAAGGGAAGACGTCGGGAACACAGGGAGACGAAGAAGAAAAGGGAAATGTTGTTTATATGACAGAACACGGAAGCGTGTATCATAGAAGCAGAGCCTGTACATACATAAAGATTGATACGACACCGGTATTGTCGGAGCATGTGGGAAGTAAAAGAAACGCATCGGGAGCCAAGTATTATGCGTGTGAATTTTGTGACCCTGTGTTGTGCAGCGGAATGCAGGTGTATGTTACGGAGTATGGCACCAGATATCATGCGGTATCCACCTGCTCCGCAATTAAGAGAACGGTGAAGGAGTGTGACTTGGCAGAGGTGGAGCAAACCTATCGGGCATGCAGTAAATGCGGGAAAACGGAAGGAGGGGCATAATGGAATCCTTGGAAAATGTTGTTAGAGAACTTTGTGCTATCCCGGCGTTATTGTGGCTGGCCGTACAGGATAAAAGACATTTGGGAGTCACGCCCTGTGAGTTACTGGTGACATCGGTGATTTTGCTGGTAGCCGGACAATTCGGGGATGTGAGCCGGCAGTCCGCATTGGGCGGAGTAATGATAGGTGCGGTACTTATGATGTTTGCTTATTTTTCAAAGGAGGCCATCGGAATAGCGGATGCGGTAGTTATTCTTGTGTGCGGTGCAGCCTTCGGACTGTTGGAAACCGTGGCATTTACCTTTCTTGCGACGTTGTATGCGGGGATATGTTCGGGGGTGCTTTTACTTGTGAAGAAGGTCGGGAAAAAGAGCCGGATTCCGTTTTTGCCGTTTTTGTTTCTCGGCTATATTACAATGCGGGTGATTGTTAGATGCGTTTAGAAGAAAGAGGTGTCCTATGAAGAAGAGAGCGGCGGCATCCATGACGGTAGAGGCGGCGTTGTTGTATCCGACAATGTTGCTGATTGTATTTTTACTTGTAAAATTGACCGTATATCAGTATGTGGTGGTACAACAGCAGGCAGCGGAGCTGTATGATGAGGTGTTTCATGAGCGTAGTATAGAAACTTCTCAGATTTTAAGGATTGCGGATACGGCATTTGAGTTCTTTTCGAAGTAACGGACAAAGGAGGGAAAACGGTGATAAGTGGGGAAGAATACAGAAAGGAACCGGACGGAAAAACATATTTGTTATTGAAAAAAACGAAGGATACCTTTGAAGAACCGATGATACAAAGGGCAAAGCCTACCGGAGTGCTCCCTATGGCACGATCGGAGCGGACGGATGTGTACAAGTATGAGATTACCGGGAAAAAGAATCTGGCCATGACATTTGAGCGGGTTCCGATGAATGCGGAACAAATAGAAAAGGTAGTGGACGGTATTTTAGAGGTTCTGGGTAGAGGAAGGGAGTATCTGCTTTCGGAGGATAACTTTATCCTTGATCCGGAATATGTTTACCTTCGTATTCCGGAATACGAGGTGACACTTTGCTATTATCCGGAATATAACCATCCCTTTGCGGAGCAGTTAGGGAAATTATTTGAAGTTTTACTGAACAGGGTAGATTATAGGGAAGAGCGGGCGATTGCTATGGTTTATGCCCTGTATATGCAACTGCAGG
>JAZUBD010000235.1:0-4334 GCA_045638305.1 Lachnospiraceae bacterium | reverse complement strand
AACTACATCCTTCGGAGGCTCTACTTCGATACCGAGTAACGCACCTAATTCCTCTGCCGTAGACTCGGCACCCGGAACACAAAGATTCGGCTTTGCTTTTCCTTCCGCTACCGCTACCGCATAGTCATCACAGCCCTTATATCCGCAGGCACCGCAATTTACACCCGGCAGACAGGCACGTACCGCCTTTACTTTCTGGTCCTCTTCCACACCGAAGAACCGGGACATTACCGCAATCAGAAAGCCCGCCAGTAACCCAATGCCACCAACCACTAAAAATGCAATCAAAATATTCATACGCCTTCGTTACCTCCTTTACGCGAACAGCGCATCCACAACACCCGCAAAGCCCATGAAAGCCAGCGAAATGAAGGAAGCAGCGATTAAAGTAACGGCAAGTCCGCGGAACGGTGCCGGAACACGACTTTCGTCGATACGGGAACGAAGTCCGGAGAACAATACCATTGCCAGTAAAAATCCGAGGCCACAGCCCAAGGAGCTTACCATGGACTCTAAGAAATTATAACCGTCGTTAATGTTGTTAATTGCCACACCGAGCACGGCACAGTTCGTTGTAATAAGCGGAAGATATACCCCAAGCCCCTTATGGAGTGCCGGAGAAAATCTCTTTAACAAAAGCTCTAAAATCTGTACCAACGATGCGATTACAAGGATAAAAATAATATTCTGCATATAGCCGAGGCCTAACTTATCCAAAACCAGATACTGAATCGGCCAGGTTACGGCAGTGGCTAACAACATAACCGCAGTAACCGAAATTCCCATGCCTACCGCCTGATTTAGCTTCTTGGAAACACCAAGGAACGGACAAATACCGAGGAAGCGGCTGAGTACGTAGTTGTTTACCAATACCGAAGAAAGTAAAATAACGATTAATGTCTTGAATACTTCCATTACTGCTCCTCTCCTTTCTTCATACATGCACCGGTATGGCAGCTACCGGCGGACGGACATCCCGCACAGGAGAAGTCGGTCTTCAACGGCGCCTTACCGGAGGTAATGACATACACAAGTGCAATGAGTAAACCGTACACCAGCATACCGCCCGGTGCCTTTACAAGGATTGCAATCTTGTACGGCTCAAGGAACGGAATCGGGATTCCCGCAAAGCTTGCATTACCGAATACTTCACGAATAAATGCCATAGCACAAAGAGCGATGGTAAAACCAATCCCCATACCGATACCGTCAAGAGCAGATTTCAGTACGGTATTCTTACCCGCAAACATCTCCGCACGGCCGAGAATAATACAGTTTACGGTAATGAGTGCCAAGTACACGCCAAGCATCTCGTAAAGTGCCGGAAAATACGCCTGCACAAACATCTGTACAATGGTAACAAAGCCCGAAATAATGACAATATAACAAGGAATACGAACGTTGTCCGGAATTACTTTACGAAGCAGGGAAATCAGCATATTGGAGCAAATAAGCACCACCATTGCCGCGATTCCCATACCGAATGCTCCTGCCAGATTCGTCGTAGTCGCAAGGGTCGGACAAGTACCGAGAATCAATACCAGTACCGGATTCTCCTTCAGAATACCTTTTGTTAAAACTGCTAAATTATTGTTATTCTTCATTACCGGCACCTCCTTCCAAAATCTTTACCGACTCAAACGCACGTAAAATCGCTTTCTTATAACCGTTGGTAGTAAGGGTTGCACCCGAAATACCGTCAATTGCTTCATAATCAGCCTCGGTCTTTCCTATGAACTGACCGTAGAACGCCTCATTCGCACAAGCATCACCAATATTCGGAGTCTCTGCCTGAGAAACCGTGAGACAGTCAATAATCTTACCGTCCTTCGTCATAGATACCTTGATATAAATATACTCACCAGAGGCCGGATGATAATCATCCCCTCCGTTGATGCCGTATCCGGCACCCTTTACATTGAGAATATAATTACCGGTCGCCGTCTTCGTTGCGGAAACAAGTGCGGAAGGGAGCTCCGCATAAGCACTAAGATCAAGCTCCGTCTCTTCGGAAGCATTTAAAATTGCTATCTGGGCGGAAACATTGGCTGCCGTATCGCCCTCTGCACCGGATACCACCGCACCGGTCTCATCCACACCGATAAACTGCTCTCCGATGACACAAACAAAACCCTTACCGTTGTCTGCCGTATAGACCGCATCGATTCCCTCCACAACTTCGGTCAGGAACAGCTTGGAAAACATTCCTTCTCCGGCCGGGAGTGCCGCCGCCAGATTGTCTGCAAGAATCTCTTCTTCACTCCGGATATCCACGGAACCGCCACCGAGAATCGTTGCCGCATTAATTGCATCTTTTACGGCGTTACGGTATGCCGCGGTCGTCTTGGTAGCACCGGAAATTGTATCCACCGTTACTACTTCATCTACATTCTTACCGGTAAAGTTTTCACCAAAGGTCTTCTCATGACCTAATGTTTCGTTAGAAGACAGACAAACCGCACCACTAACCGTACCGTCAGCCTTTACACCACACATAATTACGAAACCGGAGCCGTAACCGGTGGTGGTAAGCTTCACTACATGACCGCCGCCGGCTTCCTTATAAGCCTCGGTCACGGTGGCCGGAAGTTCATACGAGGAAATATCCATCTTTTCAAAATCCGCACCGTCCGGCATTACCACCAAAAGAGCCTCGTTTGCGGCAGCAGCCTGGTTCTTTTCAATAATCGGAGCTGTGAGCGCATTGGTTGCCGCAAGTAAAAGAGAAATTACCGCACAAATCGCCGTCAGCACTACAACACTTTTTACATTTAAAGACTTCTTCATGCTTTCTTACCTCCCACTCCAAAGACTTTGTGCCTTGTCCAGGAATCAATGTAAGGCGTCAGAATATTCATAAACAGGATGGCAAAAGATACACCTTCCGGATATACGCCGAAGTAACGAATCACAAAGGTAATGAGACCGGCACCCAGACCGAAAATCAGCTTACCTGCCCCAGTGGCCGGGGAGGTCACATAATCCGTTGCCATGAAAATCGCACCGATGAACAAACCACCGGAAAGAATCATTGCCAATGCACTTGTGAAATCCATACCTTCCATGAAGAAGGAGCAAACAAACACGGTAGCGATATAAGCTACCGGGATATGCCAGGTAATAACACGACGAACCAAAAGGTAAATAAATCCGAGCACCAACGCCAGTACACAGGTTTCACCGATGGCTCCGCCGTTCAGACCTAAGAATAAGTCAAGTAAATCCGGCATTGCCGCACCTTCGCCGAGGCTTAACGGAGTTGCGCTTGATACGGTATCCACTACCGTCGGGAACGCCTGTACCGTCATGGAACTAAAGGCAATGAGCATAAACACGCGGGCGGTAATCGCCGGATTCACCGGATTACATCCGATACCACCGAATAAACATTTCACAACCACAATCGCAAACAACGCACCTACCACACACTGCCAAAGCGGAATATTCGCCGGCAGATTCAGTGCAAGAAGGAGACCTGTTACCGCGGCACTGAAATCTCCGATGGTCTGGTCCTTCTTAATCATCACATTAAACAATGCTTCAAATCCCACACAAGCGGCAACGCAAATCGCTACTACCAAAAGGGAACGCAAGCCGAAAATCACCGTACCGGCAATGGTAGCCGGAAGCAGGGAAATCAACACATCACGCATAATCCCGGCAGTGGATTGACCGCTGTGTATATGAGGGGAAACAGCGAGCTTTAACTTGTTATTCATGCTTTTGCTTCCTCCTTTGCCTTTTCTTCTCTTAAAAATGCCTTTGCCAGTTTATTGTTCTGTACCAACGGACGATTTGCCGGGCAGACAAAACTACAGCAACCGCACTCCATACATGCATTCACGGAAAGCTCTTCCAGCGCCTCCGCGTCCTTCTTTTCGAGGGCCTTGGAAATCGCAGCCGGAGCCAGACCGAACGGACAGGTATTGGTACATGCACCGCAACGAATGCAGGCCGTGGTCTTCGGAAGCTTCGCTTCTCTCTCCGTCAACGCCAGAATCGCATTGGTGTTCTTAATGACCGGTGCCGTATCATCCGGCACCGTAAGTCCCATCATCGGACCGCCGTAAATGAGCTTTGCCGGTTCTACGGTCAAACCGCCGCAAAACGCAAACATCTCTGCCATGGACGTACCGATCGGTGCCAGCACATTCTGCGGATTCTTCACTGCACCGCCGTCTACGGTCACACACTTCTCCACAAGCGGCATACCGGTTTGCAAATAGGAACCGATGGTAGCAAGAGTGGTACAGTTCACCACAATACAGCCCACATCAATCGGAAGCTTTCCTACCGGAACCACCAAGTCGGAGGGCCAAGCGGTCTTAGGAAGA
>JAZUBD010000234.1:0-2696 GCA_045638305.1 Lachnospiraceae bacterium | reverse complement strand
GACCGCTTGGCCTCCGACTTAGGGCAGCTCCCTCTGTCGGGTCCGTTCCCGCCCCCAGCTCATCGAATAATACCAAAGAGTTCTCATCCGCCTGCTCCAAAATGGACACCGTATTGGTCATATGGGAGGAGAACGTACTTAAGCTCTGCTCAATACTCTGCTCATCACCGATGTCCGCAAACACATCCTGAAAAACCGCCAGCTCCGAACCGTCAAAGGCCGGAATGTGCAGTCCCGCCTGGCCCATCAGGGTAAACAGGCCCACCGTCTTTAAGGATACGGTCTTACCGCCGGTATTCGGACCGGTAATCACAAGGAGGGAAAAATCGCCTCCCAGATAAATATCAATCGGCACCACCTTATGGGGATCGATGAGAGGATGACGGCCCTTTTTGATATTAATATAACCCCGCTCGTTAAACTTCGGTTCAGTTCCCTTCATACTCTTTGACAACACCGCTCTCGCAAAAATAAAATCCAGCTCCGTCAAAGTCTTCATGTTATAGGCAAGATTTTCCACATGATCTGCTGCAAATGCAGATAACTCCGCCAGAATCTTTTCGATTTCGATTTTTTCCTTTTCTGCCAACTCCGCCAGCTCGTTATTTAACTTTACTACCGCCATCGGCTCCATGAACACGGTAGAACCCTTGGAGGAGCGGTCGTGAATCATACCGGAAAACTTTCCCTGATACTCCTGCTTAACCGGCAGACAATATCTGCCGTTTCGCATGGTGACCAATGCATCCTGGAACATCATCTGGTTATCCTGGGAATTCACGATGGAGGCCAACTGCTCTCTGATTTTATCATTTGTGATACGCATCTGACGACGTACCTGCTTTAAGCCGGCACTGGCATCGTCCGCAATCTCCTCCTCGGATATAATGCAACGCTGAATTTCGTTATTTAAGGTTACCAGTGGCTCCAACAAAGCAAAACGCTCCGTCAGACAGTCCGTTACTTCCTCCTCACCGGTGGTACCGTATTGCTTTACCCGCTGGGTAGCGGTCAGTACCGAACTGATTTTTAACAGTTCTCCCGCCAATAAAGAAGAACCCACCTCCAACAACTTTAAGGTACCTCCGATATCCGGCAACCCATTAAAGGAAAGACTGCCCTTTTTGAATACACGCTTTAACGCATCGGTGGTTTCCCTTTGTAATTCTTCAATCTTAGAAAGCTTCGTCTGCGGCTTTAATTCCGCACAAAGACGTCTCCCCGGCTCCGAACCGGCATAATGCTGCAGGCGCTCGATTATTTTCCCGTACTCTAAGGTACGCAATGCTTTTTCATTTACACTCATATCATATTCCTCTTACTTTTCTACTTCACTCCAGCTGTGACGATGAAGCTCTCCCTGCATCTGCATATGGGAAAAGCCCTTCTGACGCAGTGCCTCATAGGTCACAATTGCCACCGAATTGGAGAGATTCAGGGAACGAATCTCCGATAACATCGGAATCCGGATACACCGTTCCTTATCCGTCATCAAAATCTCCTCCGGAATCCCGGCACTTTCCTTGCCGAACATAATATACGCTTCGTCCTCGTAGGCCACCTCGGAGTACAGACTCTGTCCCTTTGTGGTCGCCATATACGGACGGGCTCCGGGATTCTTCAGAAGGAACTCCTCGTAGTTTTTATACACATGCAAATCAATATCCTTCCAGTAATCCATACCGGCGCGGCGTACCGCCTTTTCCGAAATATCAAAGCCCAGCGGCTCAATCAAATGTAAACGACTCCCCGTAGCCACACAGGTACGTCCGATATTTCCCGTATTCGCCGGAATCTCCGGCTCCAATAATACAATGTTTATCATATCCTCTTACCTCTCCGTAATTCCCGATTCTGTGTAAACATAAATCTCTATTTAGTTCGGGGCAACTTTCGCTCCCATACTCCCGAACATCGCAAAAAAGGGTGAACAGATTCACCCTTAAAAACGCCTCGAAATCTAAGTTATATTTTACCACATTTACGCCTTTATCGCAAGCACCGTTTTGAGCTTCTTCCGAATCCTCTGAAGCGCATTATCAATGGATTTCGGCTCCTTTTCCATGACTCTGGCAATCTCCTGATAGGGCATGCCGGAGGCATAGAAGGAAAGCACCTGACGTTCCATGACACTTAGGGTCGAAAACACCTCTTCCTCAATGCGGATGGCATTCTCTCTGTCAATGACAGACTCCTCCGGATCCTTCTGCCAGTAACCGATTCCTTCGTAAGAGCCGGTATTTTCCCCTACCGGAGACCCATCCTCCGCAAAAGCATACAAATCAAAGGAAACATAGTTGTTTAACGGCTGATTTTTCTTCGTATTGGAAGCCTTTATTGCGGTATACATCTGGCGCGTAATACAAAGTCCCGCAAAAGCGGCAAAGGAATCGTTCCGTTCCGGGTCGTACTCGCGGATTGCTTTAAACAATCCGATCATACCTTCCTGGATTAGATCATCCGTATCCCCGCCCAGCAAAAACATCGTATTGGCCTTCATACGGACAAGATGCTTATACTTTTCCAGAAGGAAATCCATTACCTTGGTTTCTCCATCACGAAAAAGTTCTAGCAATTCTTCATCTGTTTTATCTTCATAAAATTTATTTTCCATATAGATTATTTTTTGTTTAATCTCTGTCTCACGATCTCATAGGCAAGGACTCCTGCTGCCACTGAGGCATTCAGGGAATCGA
>JAZUBD010000233.1:0-6430 GCA_045638305.1 Lachnospiraceae bacterium | reverse complement strand
AGAACTGATTTATCGTTGTTATGAACTGGCGGGAGAAAACCGCGTTTTATTGTTAAACCTTTTGGAGAAGGTACATAATTTCCGCACGGTAGAAGTAGACGCTACGGAGCTGAGCAAGCGTATCGTACATGTGGACGGTTTGCTGGAAGCGTTCCGGCAAAGGGAGATTCTTTCCTTAATCCGGTACTGTTACGACAATTACCAGGGAGAGCTGCTGGACGGATATCTTTCCAAGTTGAATCTGGACTATCCGGACAAGGAAGAACGGAACCGCATGATAGAGCTTATGGTTGTGCGTGGCCGGTACGATTTGGCGCTGGATGCGTTAAAAAAGTACGGAATGGAGGGCGTGGCCTCCAAACGGCTTATGAGGCTGTGTGAGAGAATGCTGTTGCAATGCGGCGGAGAGCAAAACGACATGCTGTTGCTTTTATGCCGGCAGGTGTTTTTTGAAGGAAAGTATGACGAAAGCATTGTGCAGTATCTCGAGAATTATTTTTACGGAACCACCGATGAAATGTACCGTATCTGGCAGTGTGCGTCGGAGTTCCAATTGCCGACCGAGCACATCGAAGAGCGGTTACTGGGACAGATTTTATTTGCCGGTAGTTATGTGCCGGAGGCATATCATGTATTTTTAAGCTACCGGAAAAAGAAGGGCAATCCGAAGCTGATACGGGCGTACCTTTCCCAGTCGGCCTATCGTTGTTTCCTGTTGGGATGCGATATGCCGGAGGAATTGTTGGGACTGTTGTACGAAGAGGCGGAGGAAGACAGTGAGATTTGCCGTCTGGCGGTGTTAAAGTATTTTTCCGAGCAGGATACGCTTACCCCGGAGCAGGTGCGTTTTGCGGAGCAGAGTATGCGGATGTTTGCGGAAAAGGATATGATTTTCCCATTCTTTTCCGACTTTGAAGGAAAGGCGGAGCTTCCGCCGTGTATGGCAGATAAACTGTATGTGGAGTACCAGACCGACCCGGAGAGCAAAGTATCCATTTCTTATTTGTTCGACGGTGCGGGAGACGAGCGCTTTGTCAAAGAAGAGATGCGTCATGTGGGATACGGTATCTTTGTGAAAGAGTTTATTCTGTTTTACGAGGAAGTGTTGCAGTATTATATTACCGAGGAGCGGAACGGAGAGGCCCGGATTACCGAGAGCTTTTATCGTCAGCTGGATGCGGTGAAGATGCACGATGAAACTACAAAGTACGGACAGATTAATTTGATTTTGACGGCGCAGGATATGAAGGATGAAAAGACCACCATGGATATGTTGGAAAACTATTATCGCATGGAGTATACCATGAATCGTTTGTTTGCGCCCATAAAGGAGTAGTAACATGCAGGAGACCGGAAAACTTGTTTTGGGAATCGACTTGTGTGATGATATTACGCAGGTAACAGTGATGCGCCCGCATGCGGCGGAACCGGATGCGGTTTGTTTTGATGCCCGGACAAGAAAGGAGTTTTTGCCGACGCTTCTTTGTCTGGGGCAGGACGAAGTATGGAGCATCGGGGAATCCGTTACGCCGGACGCTACGGTATTGCCGCCCTTTTTTCGGGCAGCGGTAAAGGGAGAAACGGTGGTATTCGGAGATGCGACCTATTCCGCGAAGGAGCTTCTGGGGCGTTATATCGCTCTTTTGATGCAAAAGATAATGCAACGGTTTGAAGGGCAGGAAATCGGTTTTCTTGCAGTTACCTGTGAAGAGGCAAAGGACGGAGAAGCAGCCCGTGAAATGTTGCGCGAGATGTTTGAAGAGGGCGAGGGTTACAGAGGGCGTTGTACGGTACTCAGCCATTTGGAAGCGTTTTTACATTTTATCATTCGTCAGGAAGAAGGACTTTGGAAGGACGGTTCGGCGGTATTTGATTATGCCACCGACGGACTGTTGTTTTATTATATGGAGTGTCGTCTGGCTAACGGCAGACGCTTGTTTACGTCGGATTATAAAGATTATTCCGAGGTGATCGGGCCGGACTTTGTTACCCACGGAGACGGCGGTCAGGGAGCATTGACCTTTGAACGATTGGCGGGAGAAGCTATGAGGCAAAAGCCGGCGTCCCTGTTTGTTACCGGTCGCGGCTTTGAAGGAGACTGGGTGTCTGATGTATTGCGTTTCTTATCCACCGGACGCCGGGTGTTCCGGGGACAGAATTTATATACGCAGGGTGCCTGTTATGCGGGGGCGGAGCTGTTCCGCGGAGAACAGAATGTGGACTTTTCCATACTGACACCGGAGCAGGTGACGGTAGATGTCTTTTTGCTGGCGGAGAATGAGGAGCAGGAGGAAAGTGTGCTTCTTGTAAAGGTGGGGGAGAACTATCGTAGCGTAGCAGCCCGGGCAGAGGTGATTCTGGATGCCACCGATAAGCTGGTCTTTAAGATTCTTCCGGCGGGAGAGACGGTACCGAGAGCGGTCCGGATTGCGCCGAATTTACCGGAACTTAGAGGTGACCGTACCAGCCGGTATGAAATCAGAGTATTTTTTGCAAAACGGGAGTTGATGGTAATTCAGATGAAGGAGACCGGGTTTGGTGCGTTTTACCCGCAGACCTACCGGATTTACGAGGAGTTGCTGGATTTTTCCCGGTGGGAACAATAGAGACAGAAGCGCGAAAGGAGGGGGAATCATATGGCAAGAGTGGTACTGTGTGCCGGCAGAAGAAGCAGGGTTCCCCTGCGCCTGCACAATGTAAACAGAGAGCTGTATTCCGCGGAAGAGATTTGCTATTATTTGTATCATCATGCGTCTACGGCTGAGGATTACATTACGGAGAATGCCCTGGCAGAGTTTTATGAGACGGAGCTTCAGTTACCGTCGGTGGCGGAACGTCTTCGTGTGTTAAAAGCCTCCGAGGCGACGGTAAAGGAATATGTGACGGTGGTGTTCGGGGCCACCGGAATGTATACCGCTGAGGAGATTGGGGAGTATATGGCGGAGCTGGAGCGCCTGCAGGAGTTAAAGGGGTGGCAGAAGCAAAAGGCGAAGGCGGATACCTATCTGGCACATCGGAACTACCGGGACGCGATGCTGCAGTATGAGCAGCTGCTCCGGAACCGTAAGGATAACGACATGCCGGAGGTGACTGCCGGAAATGTATATCACAATTTGGCAATTTGCGAATTGCATATCAGCGGTGCGGGAACTGCCGCCGGACACTTTGCGGATGCCTATGAGAAGAACCGCAGTCAGGAGTCACTTCGTTCTTATCTGATGGCACTCCGGCTGGCACAGAAGGATAACGAGTACCTAACCGCATTGGAAGGGTATGAGGTGTCGGAGTTGTTAAAAACAGAAATGGATGCACAGATGTTTGAGTGTATGGTAGAAGCTGCGGAGGCGCCGGAATATCAGGAGCTGGTTCGGATTAAGAAGCTGTTTTCGGAAGGACAGTTAAAGGAGTACAGGGAAGCTACCCGCCAGCTTCTGGATGAGTTTAAGAGACAGTACCGGTTAGACAATATGTAGCGAATGATGAGGGATTGATATGGGCTTGTTTTCATGGTTGAAAAAGAAAAAGAAGACCTCCCGGGCGGAAGAGGTACGACAGGCCGGGGTATCGGGAAATATAGAAGACAGCGGAGTGCGTCAGGCGTTTTATGCGGAATGCAGCGAACTGATTGACGAGGCGGTATTGCAAAGCGAACAGGCTAAGAATGAGTACGGTCTGGTTACCACCTATCTGGCGGATGTGCAGAAAATCGAGACCATGACCGGAGAAGGTCGGGCGGAGGTAGAGGCTGCGGCAAGGAATCTGATTGCTTTGGAAAAGGAAAAAGAGCGGATTCGTACTAAGGAGCCTTCCATCAGCGAAGCCCAGAAGGGCTTTCTGGCATTGCATGAAGCGGAGATTCCGAAGACCATACAGTGGCTACGGGGAGAGGAAGAACATCAGAGAGAAATCGAGGGGAAGATGCGCTTTTTGGCAGGAGAAAAGGCGACCTATCAGGTGGAACAGGAGGAATGCCTGGACCGCAACGAATTTTTAAAGAAGCTGATGATCGGTATCAGTGTAGGCGTGGTAGTCTTTCTTGTGTTATTTTTCTACATCGGGGAAGAAACGGGGAAGGATTTGCGGATTCCGTTTTTGCTTACGGTAATTGTGGCCCTGTTGTTTGCTATGTATGTGGTGGTGGCCACGAGGAAAAACATCTACAACATGAAGGTGGCGGAGATAAAACGCAATAAAGTCATTGCCATCGAAAACCGGATTAAGCTTCGGTTTGTGAATTGTACCTGGGGAATCGAGTATGCTTATGAAAAGTACCATACCTCCAGCTCCGTGCATCTGGAAGGCATGTGGAAGGAATATATGCGGATTCGCGCCGAGGAAGAAGCGAACCGGAAGAACGAACGGCAGCAGGAGGTGCACCGCAGTGCGATTATTAAGGAACTGCGCCGTGTAGGGGTTGTGGATACGGGTATCTGGGTATTGCAGCCTCAGGCATTAATCGATAAAAAGGAAATGGTAGAGGTTCGTCATAGCCTGAATGTGAGACGGCAGAAACTGCGAGAGCATATTGACTACAATATGAAGCAAAAAGAAAAGAACGAAACGGCAATTATTCAGTTTATAAAAGAGCATCCGGAGTATGCGGAGGAGGCCAAGGGTCTTATTGAACGGTACCGGTTGCTGCAGAAGATGTAAGTATAGGGTGATGGGAGGCTGAGAGGATGGCAGACGTACAAATTAAAAAGATACGGCAGTATATGATTTCTGTCATGGTGCTTTGCCTTGTATTCTTAGGCGTATACACGGTTCAGGAAAGGACCGGTGTGCGGAAGGCAAATGCGGAAAGTGTTCCGGGAATCGAAGATGCGCTCACGGAGGGAGGACAGCTGATTCAAATCGGCGGCGGTCACGGGAACTCCGTGGTGGAAAGCTCTGCCTGGTCCCGGTTGTTCGGTACAAGCCTGCCGGAAATCGTTAAGCAACAGGGAGATACCTGCCTGCTGATTAAGAAAAACGGCAGTACGTTGGGAAATATCACGGAGGAAATGGTCTACCGGAAGGTGACGGTGTCGGTAGAAGGGGTCTTAACTGCCGAAGATATTTACCGGGTATCCGGAGATTGTTTGTATGTGGGAATGCCGGAGGCTCCGGCGGTGGTTATTTCGGAGGAAGAAAAAAATGTACCGCTTGTCAGAGAGCCGAAGGCTCCGGGAGAGGATTTGCTTCTTTCCATGGAATTGACGGAGAGGGGCGGAACGACGGAAGCGGTATTCGAGTTTAATTCCGTGTACGAGGTGGCGGTAACGGAGGATGAGGAATTTTTATATTTTAGCCTGATACGGCCCCATGAAAAGTATGACAAGATTGTTGTGATTGATGCGGGACACGGCGGAATCGATATCGGCACCAGCGGCGGCGGGTATACGGAAGCTTCCATAAATCTTGCGATAGTGAAGTACTTAAAAGAACTGTTGGATGAACGGGAAGACTGGAAGGTGTATTACACCAGATTGAATAATACCCTTCCGGATTTGTCCACCCGTGTGGAGTTTGCCAATGCCTTGCATGCGGATATGCTAATCAGTGTGCACTGTAATCACAATCCGGTCAGCGTGGTCAACGGCGTGGAGGTGCTTTACAGTAAGGTACAGGGTGCTGAGGATACGTTTAATTCCAGATATTTGGCGGGACTTTGCAGCGAATATGTAACGGAGGCCACCGGTTTAAAGGAACGGCCGTTGGTGGAGCGCTCCGCTAATCTTCATATTATTAAGTATTGTAAGATGCCGATGGCACTCATTGAATTCGGCTATATGTCCAACCGGAAGGATTTGGCCGTGATTACAACGGAGGCGGCCCAGAGAGCCTGTGCGGAAGGAATTTACCGCTCCATTGAAGAGGCGTACCGGGTAATGGAACAGTAAGCAATTGGCTTAGATAAGGGTGGAAAGCCCGATACGGATAGTGTGGGAACAGATATGAAAAGGAGAAGAAAGATGCCGAGAATTATTTTTGCAACCGGAAATGCCGGAAAGATGAAAGAAATCAGAGAGATTTTAAGCGATTTGCCATATGAAGTGGTTTCCATGAAGGAGGCAGGGGTGACTGCGGATATTGTAGAGGACGGCACCACCTTTGAAGAAAATGCCATGATTAAGGCAAAGACCATTGCGGAGCTGACGGGAGAAATCGCCATGGCGGACGATTCCGGCCTTGAGGTAGATTATCTCGACAAGGCGCCGGGAATTTACTCCGCACGCTTTTTGGGAGAGGACACGTCCTATGATATAAAGAATCAATACTTAATCGATCAGCTCGCCGGTGTGGAGGGCAGCGACCGTTCCGCACGGTTCGTTTGTGCCATTGCCTGCGTATGGCCGGACGGAAAGAGCAAGGTGTGCCGTGCTACCATCGAGGGTGAGCTGGCGAAGGCGCCTGCGGGAGAAAACGGCTTTGGCTATGACCCGATTTT
>JAZUBD010000232.1:0-2471 GCA_045638305.1 Lachnospiraceae bacterium | reverse complement strand
AAACGGTGGCGGAGATGAGCTCATTGCCGGGCTTGTTGCCTTCTCGTTTTGCATTGGCGACATGTTCTTTCTCGTGGGACATGACAACACCTGCGGAAGCCTCCGGAGCAATATGGCCCGGTGCTTTAAAGGAAACATTTCCTTCGTCGGAACCATCCACATACTTTCGTTCCTTACAAGTCTGGCATTCGCCTTTTTTTTCTGCTTTGCCGGTGCGACTTTGTTCGTTTGCTTTATCTGCGGAGAAGGGCGACACAGACGGTGCGTCGGAAACCGGCGGGTTAGAAATACCGGAAAAAGAGGAGGCTGCGACTCCCATCCCCGGAGTTGTTGCTGTATCGGCAGGCTGGATAGATAGAAACATAGCGAGTCCTCCTTTCTAAAAGTATCGGGAGACTAACGGCGCTTTTTCGATGCGGAATAAGCACTGGTCTTTCCCTGTTGGCGTTCTCTTTGCTTGGCCATAAGGTAACTGGATAAGTAAGCATTCGGTTCTACGAATTTGCAACCGTAACTATAGGTGCCCTTGTCTTCAAAAAACTCTCTTCGCACAATATTGGCCGAAAGAACAAGAGTCTTGCGGTCGGTAAGAGGGATGGTCAGACGTATGGTACGACCTGCATCGTACTCCTCTTTGCTGACAAAGCCGAAGCCGGTCTCACTGATATCGCGGACCAGCACATTATAAGCTTGCGGACCGGCGCTTTGAAAGACGGTAATGGCCATGGTTTCGCCTACATATACACGGAAAGAACCACGACGGTTGTACGGTTTGGCCTCTCCCTCCAGTTCGACCTTATAGTAGGTTCCCTTTTTGTTTTTTACGAGCGGAAGTGCAACTGCGTGCCATGCAAAAACTGCCTGATCCTGCAAATAGAGCAAGTCTATGGAGCAGGAGTCATTAAACCCGACCGTACGTCCTTCCAATAAAATCGGTTGCAATAAAACATAATCGGAATGTACTTCCGCAATTGTTGTAGACAAATCTTTTGATTTGAGGCCGACGGTTACGACAAGAGTAACCGAGCGTTCTTCTTCTAAATCCTGAATCGTCATATGCAAAGCCCCTTATAACAAAATATAGCAAAATGTTAGTATCTGTCATAATAATTATACTACATAGAATTTCTTGTTGCAAGTACAAAAAAGAAAGAAAACGAATTTTGTTGTACAAAAGAGAAGATTGTGCTATACTTTTTTAAAAGGAGTGTGAAATAATATGATTTTTCCGAAATGGATTGAAAAAGGAGACAGTATCGGCGTGACGGCCTGCTCCGGAGGAAAGACTTCGGCGGTAGACCTGATTCGTTTGGACAATGCGGCAAAACAGTTTCAACGTTGCGGATATGATGTGGTTGAGACGCCGGATGTGCGAACGGAAGAGAAGGGCAGAAGTGCGCCTGCAAAGATACGGGCAGAAGAGCTGCATGCCCTGGTAAATAACCCGAAGGTTTCCTGGGTGATTCAGGCCTGCGGCGGAGATTATCTGGCGGAGATGCTTTCCTATACGGATTTTGAGGCAATTAAGGCAAATCCGAAGTGGTATCAGGGATATTCCGACCCTACCGGTCTGTTGTTTACGATTACCACAAATTGTGATATGGCAACGGTATATGCGGGAAATTACGGGGACTTTGGCATGAAGAACTGGCATCTGTGTCTGGAGGAGAATGTGGCACTTTTGGAAGGTAAGGAATTGGTGCAAAGGAGCTTCCCTCTCTATAAGAACGGGTTTGCGGAGCGGATTACGGGAGAAGAAGATTATGAAGAGGATACGCCGGTGCGTTGGGAATGCGCGGAAGATAAGGCGGAGCTTTCCGGCCGGTTATTGGGCGGCTGTCTGGATGTGTTATTGGATTTGGTGGGTACCCGTTTTGATAAAACCGCAGAGTGGTGCGAACGATATAAAGAGGACGGAATTTTGTGGTATCTGGAGAGCTTTGCCTTAAGCTCCGAGCGTCTGACTTGCGGTTTGTGGCATTTAAAAGAAGCGGGATGGTTCAAGTATGCCAAGGGCTTTGTATTCGGCCGGCCGACCTTCTTTTCTTCCGATTACGGGATTTCTTATCAGGAGGCGGTAGAGGCGTCTTTAGGAGACCTGGGATTACCGATTGTGTACGAGGCGGATGTGGGGCATAAAGCTCCCCGGATGACCATGATAAACGGCGCAAAGGCAACGGTTGTTGTAGAAAACGGCAAAGGTTCCATGACTATGACAAAATAAGTGTTTGACGAAAAATAACTTGTCATTTCGGACGGAAAACGCTATACTGTAAGTGAATGAAAGTGCGGTTATGTGTAATGCAGACGATAAAGAGGAGGTTGTCATGGAAGAAAAGAGAAAAAACAAGCGTTTAAAGATATCGTTGGAATTGAGTGTTTCTTCTTTGTTTAAACAGGATAATGTTAAGGTTGATGTAAAAGACGCTCCGATTCTGGTTAGGGATATCTCCAAAGGGGGAATCGGCTTT
>JAZUBD010000231.1:0-2738 GCA_045638305.1 Lachnospiraceae bacterium | reverse complement strand
CGCTTGGCCCCCGACTTCGTGAGAATGCGAAGCAGTTCTTAAAGGAGCATCCCGAGGTGATGGACGAGGTTGAGGCAAAGGTACGTGAGGTATACGGCTTTAACGGAGGTGCGTCTGTTGCGGGAGCAGAGGAGTAATCGGTAATTGTAGTCTATCGGGCTGCTGTACGTTTTTGTGCGGCAGCCCTAACTGATTAAGAAAGGTAATTAGAATGGTATTAGAGTTACGGGAGAAAACCGGACGGAAGTATCCGGTTCTGTTAAACGGGGAGAAATATTGCCGGTGCTACCCGGGAGATTTGCGCGGCCTTGGTTTTACAGAGTTTACGACAGGTCTGGAGGCTGAGTTGACAGAGGAGGCTTTGGCAGAATTCGAACGGACTGTGTTTTTGCCCCGGGCAAAACGTCGGGCTTTGATGCTTCTCGGTAAGAAAGAATATACGAGCCGTGAAATGACAAAGAAGCTTACCACCGACGGATATCCGGATTCTGTGACGGAGGCGGTGCTTTTCTGGCTGTCGGAGCTTCATTATGTAGATGACATGTCTTTTGCGGAGCGGTATGCCTTTTCTTTGCTTTCTCGTCACAGTGAGCGGGAGATACTGCAGAAGATGCAGTTAAAGGGATTTGAAAAGGATCTTGTGAAGGAGGCGTTGGTGGCAGCAAAGGAGCGGTATCGGGAGGAGCATTCCGGCGGATATACTGTTTGGGGTAGAGATGAGGGAGGAGAGACGTTTTCTCCCGAGCAGGAGGCTATCCGTACTTTTCTCCGGAAGAAGGGATATCGGCCGGAGACTACGGACGAGGAGAAGAAAAGAAAGCTTGTCATGTCCTTGTACCGGAAGGGCTTTTTGCTGTCGGATATTCGGGCGGTTATCGGAGAATTTGAAGGGGATACGGAGTTTGATATGTAGAGTGTCGGGTACTGTATATACAATGATAGAACTTGGAAGAAACTTGAACTATTACTTGACGGTATATCTGCAATGTGATAAGATAAATATATCAGATTTTTATGTGATATTATGCTAAGGAGGATTAGATTTATGGGTAAGTTTGTTATCAAGGAAGTTGCAAGCGGTGTTAAGTTTGATTTAAAGGCTAGTAACGGTGAAGTGATTGCTACCAGCGAAGTTTACACCACGGAAGCTGCATGTAAGAAGGGGATTGCGAGCGTGATGAAGAATGCGGTTGTTGCCGGTATTGAAGATCAGACCGCAGACGAAGTAGTGGCAGTAAAGAATCCGAAGTTCGAAGTATATCAGGATAAGGCAGGCGAGTTCCGTTTCCGTTTAAAGGCAACCAACGGTCAGGTTATCGCTACCGGTGAAGGTTATAAAGCAAAGAATTCCTGCTTAAACGGCATTGAGAGCGTAAAGAAGAACGCTAAGGATGCTAAGATCGAGAAGTAAGAGCGCGTGTTAAGACGTGTATTATACCGGAGAGTGTCATTCGGACACACTCCGGTATTTTTTTGCACAGTAAGTAAAGTGGTAAAACAAATTAGAGGAATAAAAGGAGGCATCCCCGGAAAATGAGGAATGCCTCTTTTTTCATTACTGCAAATGCAGCGAAAATTGAATTAAAGTTATCTTGCGTTTGAATAAACCTGACCGTCCTTGAGCTCCAGACCCTTTGCCTTAAAGAGTTCGGATACGGATACAATCTGCCAACCCTCGGCAACAAGCTGCGGAATCAGCGTTTCCATAGCGGTTGCGGTAGAGGTGTAGGTTTCATGCATCAGTACAATGGCACCGTCCTTTTTCTGGGAGTTAATGGTATCCATAATCTGTTCTGCGGTAGCACCTGCCCAGTCCTTGCTGTCGATACTGCAGTTAATCATCGGTTCCCGTACCGTGTTCTTTACCGTGGTGTTGGTGGAAAGATACGGCGGACGTACAAGGAAGTGCTCCAAACCGGTAATGGCGGACAGCTTGTCTGCCTGGGTCATTACTTCCGATAACATTTTATCAGCAGTCAGCTTACTGAGATCCTGATGGGAATGAGTATGATTACCGATTTCAAATCCCATATCGTAGGCACGTTTAATTTCTGCTTCGGTAGCCTTATTTAAGGAATTTCCCCAGTAGAAGAAGGTAGCATGCTGTCCGGATGCTGCCAGAGCGTTCTGGATACGAATGGAAGTTGCGGTGTCTGCAGTACCTACCGGACCGTCATCAAAGGTAAAAGCAATCATCGGCTTAGACGGGTCAATCCAGGAAATATCTGCGTTGTTTTCCCAAATGCCGGTGTCATCCGGGTCAACCGGAATCGGCGTAGCAGTCGGTGCAGGAGTACCGGAATCCCAACCTTCCTTCATGGTAAAGGTCACGGAATATACGGTTGCGTCAAATAAAGAATAATCGGTCATGTCGTTGTCACAAGCCATAAGTCCGATGCCGGCAACCTTAGAAGCCGGATCCGGAGTAATGTACTTATCTGCGATGCCGTTTGTCTTACCGTCATAGGTAACCGCAACTTCGGCAAAACTTTCATCATAAAGCTTAACCGCAAGGTTACCGATTTCACTCTTCATCTTTACGGAAACGCCGGTGCAGTAGCTCATGTCTAAGGTCTGCGGAAGCGCCAGCTTGATTTCCTGATATAATCCGTCATACTGAAGAGAAATAGAACCGTCATCCAATACCGTATAAGTAGTACCGTAAGAGGTATTATAGGTTAAATCGTTAAAATCATAGGTCAACTCGCCCGGAGCGGCAGCCGGTGCCTTGGTCGGTT
>JAZUBD010000230.1:0-3510 GCA_045638305.1 Lachnospiraceae bacterium | reverse complement strand
GTTTTTAATGATATATGTGATGTTCTTAGCGAAATCCTGGCTTCGAATGTGCTGGTAATCAGCAGGAAGGGGAAAGTACTCGGCATCAAAAACCGGGAGGATATCGTCACTATTGATGAGCTGATTACGAATGAAGTGGGTCAGTACATTGATCCATTACTTAATGAGAGGATTCTGGGGGTTCTTTCGACGAAAGAGAATGTGAATCTTGAAACTCTTGGGTTCTCTTTCCCGGATGTGGATAAGTATCAGGCCATCATTTTACCGATCGATATCGCAGGAGAGCGTCTCGGAACCTTGTTTATTTACAAGAAGGGCGCATCTTACTCCATCGATGACATTATCTTAAGTGAGTACGGCACCACCGTAGTCGGACTTGAAATGATGCGTTCCGTAAACGAGGAGAATGCGGAAGAGAACCGTAAGGTACAGATTGTTCGTTCCGCAATCAGCACCTTGTCCTTCTCCGAGTTGGAAGCAATCACACATATCTTCGAAGAATTGGAAGGTAACGAGGGTATTCTTGTAGCAAGTAAGATTGCGGACAGAGTAGGAATTACCCGTTCCGTTATTGTAAATGCACTTCGTAAGTTCGAGAGCGCGGGCGTTATCGAGTCCCGTTCCTCCGGTATGAAGGGTACTTATATCAAGGTTCTGAACGACGTCGTATTCGACGAGTTAAAGAGACTGTAAGGTTTCGCAATTGAATATGGGATTGACCGGGATGGATTCCGGTTCGACAGTAAAGGGATTTTTGAGTCTGCTCAAAAGTCCCTTTGTCTTTACACAAACACAACGTCTAGTATTTTTTCACTAAAAATGAGGAATTTTGTAAATATATCTTGTGTTTTTACAAAACTTCGATATAATAGTATTGAAAGGAAGTGTATCCTATGATAGGTTCAGATGCTTTTAGCTTTGTAAATGTGCTGGATAAGGCGGCAGACGCCTCCTGGAAGCGCAACGAAGTCATTGCCAACAATATCGCAAATGTGGACACGCCGGATTTTAAACGCAGCGATGTCAACTTTGAGACGTATCTGGCAAAGGAGTTGACCGGAAGAGACGCTTTGTCGAAGAAGGTCAAGAATATGGATTTGTCCAAGCTTGGTTCCACTACCTATTTGGACCATGCGACACTGGATTACCGCAAGGACGGTAACAACGTGGATATTGATACGGAGTCCGCATATTTGGCGGATAACCAGTTAAAGTATTATGCTTTGCTGGATTCCATGACACAGGAGTTTTCCAGAATCCGTTCCGTGTTACAGCGGTAACGGCTTTTCGGCGTGTATAAATAAGTTTCGTTACATACGGAGTGCATAAGCGTGCTTATGCGGAAAGGAGCGGCCTATGTCTTTGATGGGTTCTTTAAATGTCAGTGCCAGCGGTATGTCGGCACAGCGTACAAGAATGGATATTATTTCCCAGAATATTGCGAATGTAAATACAACAAGGGACGAGAACGGTGATGTATACCGTCGTCAGACCGTGGTGTTTGCGGAGAAGAACGATTCCAATTTCGAGTCGATTTTAACGGCGATGCAGACCGGTATTTCCAGAAAGAGCGACGGTCTCGGTGACGGTGTGAAGATTACCGGCATTGCGGAGGATCATGTAACTCCCATGAAGATGGTGTATGACCCGGCGCATCCGGATGCGGATGAGGACGGATATGTCACCATGCCGAATGTGAATACGGTAACGGAGATGACGAACCTGATTGATGCCACCCGTTCTTTCGAGGCAAATGTTACGGCGTTTAACGCAACCAAGAACATGGCATTAAAGGGACTGGAAATCGGTAAGTAACCGGAGGAAAGGATGAGGCGGTATGAGTTTAATTGCACCGATTAATAAAATTAAGCCGTTAGACAGCGGTTTTCAGGTAAATGCGGTGAAGGATAAGCCTGAGGGAGCAGGCGCCTTTGAATCGTTGTATCAGTCTGCCATCGGGCTGTTGGAGGAGACCAACCGTTATACCCATGAAGCGGAAGAGGCACAGATGTCTTATATGCTGGGATTAAACGACAACGTACATGATTTGCTTATTGCCCAGAATAAGGCAAATCTTTCGTTACAGTATACGGTAGCGATTCGGAATAATGTTCTGGATGCTTACAAGGAATTAATGCAGATGCAATTTTAATTTATAATCCCGTAGGGATGGATAGATTTCGTACAAAGGAGCGGCCATTATGCAGGAGAGGTTAAAAGAGCTTCCAAAGCGGTTATTGGAATTATGGAATAAGTATACAAGTAAGCAGAAGACCATTATTATCACTGTGTTTTCCGGTGTGGTTTTGGCGCTTGCTATTCTTATTGTGCTTTTAAGCAGAACGAAGTATGTGACGCTGTCTACCTTTGAGACGACGAATATTGCCACCGGCGTGGTGCAGCTTTTAGAGGAAAACGGAATTAAGTATAAGCTTTTGGATGATAATCTGACTGTTGAGGTGGATCAGAAACGACAGACCGATGCCGTTGTTCTGGTGGCACAGAGTGATTTGGAAGCGGACGGATTCGGGATTGAGGATTTGTTAAGTACCAGTATCAGTACCACCAGCGGAGAGCGTTTAACGAGAAATCATTTATATCTGCAGTCCGAATTGAAGCAGAATATCGAATCCTGGGTGGGGATTGATAAGGCATCCATTAATTATGTGCCGCAGGATTCCTCCACAACGATTTTGACGGCCAAGAAGAATATACCGGCCAGCGTATTTTTAACAACAAACAAAGAGTTTGATGAGGAGGTAACTCCGGAGGCCGTTGCGGTAGCGGTAGCCCATGCCTTGGGCAATTCGTCTACCGAAGAAATCCGTGTGGTGAACCAATACGGTGTCATCCTTTACGACGGACCGAAACCGGAGGACGAAGAGCCTACTCATGACGAAATTGCGGCTTTTAAGGACGAGATAGCATTAGCGTATAAAAATCTGGTATATGCCGGCTTTGCCGCATGTCAGTATCAACTGACGGAGGTTATGCCGTCCATTACCGTAAACATGGACAAGAAAGAGGTTTATACGGAGCGGTATTATCCGGATAATCCGGATATGGAACAGGGCTATCAGCTACACTATGAGTCCTATTCCGCCACGGGAGTAACGGGAGAAGGGGATATTCCCGGAACGGACTCCAACGACGAAGTGGATTACATGCTGGTAAACAGTCTGGGAGGCAGTTCCTCCATTGATTCCGAGTCCATTGATTTTATTTATAACAAACAGATTTCCAATGAGATTTATGAAACCGGCGTGGTGGATAAGGAGAGCTCTACAATCAGCGTGGTTGCAACTCATGTGGATGAGGTGACGGAAGCGGAGCTTCGGGAGAAGGGGCTTTTGACCGAGGATATGACCTATGAACAGTTCCAGCTTTTGTACGGAAAGCCGGTAAAGACGGAGCCGTCCGAGGATTTGTATCAGATGGTGGCAAAGGCAACCGGTATTCCGGTAGAGAATATACATATTACGACCTATGACCAGTATAAGTTTGTTGAGG
>JAZUBD010000229.1:0-1423 GCA_045638305.1 Lachnospiraceae bacterium | reverse complement strand
TGATATTGCCGCTGTGGCCAATACCGTTTCCGAGATTACAAGGGAGTTGGAGGAGGCGACGGGGCAGAAGCTTACGGAGGTTTGTATTGCAGCAGCGGGGCGTGTGTTGAATACGGAAAGTGCCTTTGCGGAGGTGGAGTTTGAAGAAGAAACGGTAGTAGATGAGGAAATCGTAAATACCCTGGAAATGATGGGAGTGGAAAAGGCTCATAAAAAAATGAGAGAGTCCACCAAAGATGACGGACATCATTACATCTGTGTTGCTTATACGGTGGTTCATTATTACTTAAACGGTTTTATGATTACCAGCCTGGAAGACCATAAGGCATCCAAAATCGGTGTGGAGGTGTTGGTGACCTTCCTGCCGGATGAGGTGATCGACGGCTTATACGCAGCGGTAGCAAAGGCGGGCCTTACGGTGGTGAATCTGACATTAGAGCCGATTGCAGCCATGCTTGTGGCAATTCCGGAGAATTTCCGTTTGTTAAATATTGCTCTTGTGGATGTGGGAGCGGGTACCTCCGATATCTGTATTACAAGAGACGGAACCGTAGTAGGGTACGGTATGATACCGATGGCGGGAGATAAGTTAACGGAAGCCATTGCAAAAAAACGGTTAGTGGACTATAATAGTGCGGAGCGCATGAAGTTAGAAGCCTCCGGCAAGAAAAAGATCGTTACATATACGGATATTATGGGCATTAAGCAGAAGGCAGACCGGGAAGAACTGCTGGCTGATATAAAAGAAAATGTAGATGAGATTGCGTGTGCCGTTGCAAAAGAAATTCTTGCGCTTAACGGTGACAAGCCGGTGAGTGCGGTATTTGTAGTCGGTGGCGGCGGTAAGGTTCCGGGCTTTATTGAGAAGCTTTCGGAGGAACTTGCGTTGCCGAAGGAGCGTGTGGCATTACGAGGCGAAGAGGTACTGTCCTTTGTGACCTTTAGACAGGAGGGCATTAAGAAGGATTCTCTTCTGGTAACGCCGATCGGTATTTGTCTCAATTATTACGAGCAGAGAAATAATTTTGTTTTTGTCAAGGTGAACGACGAGCGTATTAAGATTTACGATAACGGAAGTCTTACGGTGGCGGATGCGGCTATGCAGTACGGTTATCCGAACGAGAAGCTGTTTCCGGGAAGAGGAAAGGAGCTGAACTTTACCGTCAACGGAGAGACCCGTACCGTAAAGGGACGCCTCGGAGAGGCAGCGGAGATTATCCTAAACGGGGAGCCGGTCAGCATTACCGCACCGATTGCGGAGGATGATAAAATTAAGATTACGGCGGGCACCAAGGGGGCGGATGCGTCCTGCACCCTGGATAAGCTTCCGGAAAGCAAGGTGGCGTTTTCTTTTACGGTAAACGGCACAAAGATTGCTTGTCCGCGGTTACTTCGTGTAAACGGTGAAACGATTTCCGGACCT
>JAZUBD010000228.1:0-1200 GCA_045638305.1 Lachnospiraceae bacterium | reverse complement strand
TTTCTTCTTTGGATAAATACCAGGTTTCTCCGTTATCAGAGCTGCCCTGGTAAATCAGGTAAATGCGTCCGTCTTCATCCGGGAATACATAAGGATGTCCCGATTCGCTGCTATTCCAGGCATCCGGAGCTCCGCAAGGAAGAAACGGCTTCTGAAATAGTCTTTGGAAGAAGATACCGTCCTTAGATACCGCACATCCGATTTGCTGAGGAGTACAGTTATAGGAACCGCCGTAGAACATATAGACTTTTCCGTCCTGTACCATTACTGCCGGTGCCTCAATGCATTCTCCTTCCCAACTGAGTTCCGGAGGAAGCAGGGACTGCTCTGCTAACATCGTCCACGCATTCTTACCAAAGCCGGAATCAAGAGGTGCCCACGCTCCACCTACTTTTTGTACTTTGAATTCGTGGTCTCTCGTTGCAAAATATAATAGAAGTTTACCTTCAAACACACAGACGTCTGCATCGATAGCACGACCGCAGCACCAGTCGCCCTTTGGGGAAAATACAGGATTCTCCGGATTTTTGGTAAAATTCATTCCATCCTTGGAAACCGCATGACAAATGGCATCCTTTTTTCCGTTGCCGTAGGTCTGGTAAAACAAATGAACCTCATCCTCCAGAACAATGGCTCCCGGAGCCGCAATTCCATTTTTCTCATATGGTTCCTGCAGTGGCACCTCGCCGCAGATTTCCCAATTGTCCAAATCTTTAGAGGTTGCAATACCAACGCCGAAACGGTCATCCTCATACTTTAAGGAATAATACAAATAATAAACGTCATGAAATTTTACAACAGCGGGATCCTTAGCAAAGTTCCCATGTGCTTTATCGGTAAATAACATCTTCTTCTCCTTAACTTATACTGTTTTCTAAACGCCGCAATAAATAAACAATCGGCACAATCAGCATGCCGCAAAATAAATTGCTGATTCCGTGAATAAAATCAAATGGCAGACCCGATACAATCCATGCCAGCATTCCATTAAAACTCAGACCATATAAAAGTGCCTGCGTAGGCGCATACAACACGCCAAACAGGAACCCATGGCCGGCATTTACCGCCATAAAAACAAAGGGTTGTATTTTCTTTGGCATCTGCTTTGGAAGAAGCATGGTCACTCCCCAAAGAACCGTCCACAGATACAAATACGGTATCCACCAAGTCGGATCGTAGCCATGTCGTTCTGTGGGCCAA
>JAZUBD010000227.1:0-2771 GCA_045638305.1 Lachnospiraceae bacterium | reverse complement strand
CCTCCGTAACCGCCGGTTCTCCGGTCGGCGCCGGTGTCTGCCCGGCCTCTGCCGTAGGAGAAAGTGCCGGCGTATTCGTCACGCCCGGCTGTACCACCGGTTTTGTACACGAGGAAAGACAAAACAGCACGCCAAGAAAGAGACCGGTACACACCGCTCTCTTTCCCTGTATCAAGCAAAACCGTCTTCTGTGCATCCCCGTCTCTCCTCCCTGGCTTTTTCTTTATTGTATCGCATTCCCCCGTCTGTGACAAGGGATAAAATTTCCTATTCTTTTACAATGAGACTGCGGTATGAGGTACCGGCAATACCTCCGAAAATGCCGAACCAGTCCAGCACGGTAGCTCCGGTATCCGCAAAGCACTCTCTCGTGCCCATATCCACATTTTCCTTTATCTCCGGTCCGACCGCCACCACCGGAATATATTCTCTGGAATGGTCCGTAGACGGTGTTAACGGGTCACAGCCGTGGTCCGCCGTAATCAGAAGGAGGTCTCCCTCTCTAAGCTTTGCCAGCAGCCGCGGAAGCTGTTCATCAAAATAGGTTAATGCCTTTCCGTACCCTTCCGGATCATTACGATGCCCGTATTTGGAATCGAAATCCACCAGATTCACAAAACAAAGACCGTTAAAATCCTTATCGCCGTAGGCAATCATCTTCTCGATTCCGTCTTCGTTGCCGGAGGTTCTGACAAACTCCGTAATTCCGCTGCCCGCAAAAATATCATTAATCTTTCCGACACCGATAACATCGTAACCGTTGTCAGCCAAAATATTCAACATAGTTCGCTCCGGCGGCACGAGTGAATAATCATGACGTCTTGAGGTCCGTGTAAACGGCCACTCCCCTTCAAACGGACGGGCAATGACACGTCCCACGCCGTAGGCCCCCTGACACAATTCTCTGGCAATCTCACAGTACCGGTACAGCTCCTCCAACGGTACCACCGCTTCATGGGCCGCAATCTGAAATACGCTGTCCGCAGAGGTATACACAATCAGCGCCCCGGTCTCCATATGCTCTCTTCCGTAATCCCGGATCACATCTGTCCCGGAATACGGCTTATTACAAAGTACCTTCCGGCCGGTCCGCTCGGAAAACTCGATGAGCAGCTCCTGCGGGAACCCTCCCGGGAAGGTCGGAAGCGGACGCTCGGAAATAATGCCCGCGATTTCCCAATGACCGATGGTGGTATCCTTTCCCTTGGATGCCTCCTTCATTCTGCCGTAAGCACCTTTCGGAGCTTCGTTTCCTTTCTTTAAATGCTTCACGCCCTCGATATCAAACAAGCCGAGTTTCTCCATATTCGGCATAGCGAATTCGGAATAGGTTGCTGCTGCCGCCAGCGTATTGCTTCCCTCGTCTCCGTATAACTCCGCATCCGGCAAAGCCCCGATGCCCACACTGTCCAGTACTACCAAAAATACCCGTCGTCCCATAATTACCTCCGTCTGATTTTCCTTCCCTTAGTTTTACCCCGAACGAATTCTTTATGCAATTATTAACTTTTTCGAAAATTAATTCCGTCATCTTGTTTCGCACTTTGAAATATGCTAAAATACATAACGGCAACACCTCAAAATACTACAGTGATTTCAGGGTCGGAAGGAGTACTTTCATGAAAGAATTCGTCAAAAAATATCGCCACGCGTGGCTGATTCTTACATTTTTACCGATATACATGGTATGGTTTCTCCTTTTGGAGCGTTACGTAACAAAGAACTATCATATCATCGAGTCATCGCTTGATGCTTATATTCCGTTCAATGAGCTTTTTATCGTTCCGTACCTGCTGTGGTTCCCGTTTATTGCGGTCTCTGTCCTTTATTTCATTTTCCGGGACAGAACCGAGTGTTACCGTCTTTCCGGACTTCTGATTGCGGGCATGACGGTATTCTTACTGGTTTCCACTTTTTATCCGAACGGTGTGGCCCTTCGTCCCGACCTTACAAAGCTTAACCGCGACAATTTATTCCTCGACCTGGTAGCTGCCCTACACAAAGCGGACACCTCTACCAACGTCTGTCCGAGTATTCACGTTTACAATTCCCTTGCGGTGTGCTTTGCATTTTTCGCATCTGCCCACTTAAAGGGAAAGCGTCTGTTAAAAGCCGGCATCCTTATTCTGACGGTTCTTATTTGCATGTCTACAGTGTTCTTAAAGCAGCACTCTGTCATCGACGTTATCTGGGCCTTTGCGGTTATGGCCGTTGCCGCTCCGGCAATTTACGGGCGATGCCTTTTTAAAAAGGAACATCGCACCGGCACCGTCTCCGAATAATTCCTAGTTAAACTTAAATATCTTGCGGGCCACTTCATAACCCACTTTAAAGAAGCCCTGGCCCGCTTTGCTGTCTGCCTTGGAGGACTGACCGAGAATGGTCATGCTGATCTTCCGGTACAGTTTCTTATCGTAGGCCTTTAAGTACTCCCAAAGTTCTTGCTTCTTCGCCAGATTCTCTTCCGTTCCGCTCTTTAACAAATAGATGGAGGAAATGGTCATCATAATGCACAAATACTTAATCATGTAATTGCGCAACTTCTTTTCTTTTATTTTCCAGACATCATGAGCCTCAATCATAAGCTTTGTTACTCTCACCTGCTGGTCGATCCGCTTAATCATATTGGCTTCCGTAACGGACTGGTCGTCTCTGCCGATAAAATAACGGTATAAATTCACATCCATATAGTACATGGACTTTACCGCCGGCAACGGCTGATACACAAAAATGTTATCTACATAGAAGGTGTGCTTCGGAAGACTTAAGCC
>JAZUBD010000226.1:0-2006 GCA_045638305.1 Lachnospiraceae bacterium | reverse complement strand
AAACAGTATGATACCGTCATCGGTTTGGAGGTACACATTGAACTTTCCACGGAGACGAAGATATTTTGCGGCTGTGCAACGAAATTCGGAGCAATGCCAAATACCCAGACCTGTCCGGTGTGTACCGGTATGCCGGGAAGCCTTCCGGTGTTAAATAAAAAGGTGGTGGAAGCGGCCATTGCGCTGGGACTGGCCACAAATAGCCGGATTAGCAGGCGGACAATATTTGACCGGAAGAACTATTTCTACCCGGATAATCCTCAGAACTATCAGATTTCCCAGTTGTATGTACCGGTTTGCCGGGACGGTTTTCTGGAAATCGAAGTAACGGGCGGCACCGGAGCGAGCGTAAAATCCCTTGCTGACGATAAATGCACCGAAACCAAAACTACCAAGACCATCCGCATCCATGAGATGCATATGGAGGAGGATGCGGGAAAACTGGTGCATGATGAGGGAACCGGCATTTCTATGGTGGATTATAACCGGAGCGGTGTGCCGTTAATCGAGATTGTGTCGGAGCCGGATATGGAAACTGCGGAGGAAGTGATCGCCTATCTGGAAAAGCTCCGTATGACGTGTCTGTATCTGGGGATTTCCGATTGTAAGCTGCAGGAAGGTTCCATGAGGGTGGACGTAAATCTTTCTGTAAAAGAAGCCGGAAGTAATGTACTCGGTACCCGGACCGAAATGAAGAATCTGAATTCTTTTAAGGCCATTGCCCGTGCCATTGCGGCGGAACGGGAACGGCAGATTACACGGATAGAGAGCGGACAGGATGTGGTGCAGGAAACAAGACGTTGGGACGATGCCGAGGGAGTGTCCTACTCCATGCGTTCCAAAGAAGATTCCAAGGACTACCGGTATTTTCCGGAGCCGGACATACCACCGGTACTGATTGGCCAGGAATGGATTGACGGGATAAGAAACCGTCAGCCGGAGTTTCAGACGGAAAAGGCGGCACGTTTTGTGCAGGAGTATGGAATCCCGGCCTATGATGCGGATATACTGACCCAGTCAAGGCATCTGGCGACCTTGTTTGAAGAGACGGCCAAGCGGTCCGGACTGCCGAAGAAAACCGCTAACTGGTTTATGGGAGAGCTGCTTCGTTTGTTAAAAGAATCCGGTAAGGAACCGGAGGAGCTTACTTTTTCGCCGAAACATGCAGCGGATCTGATTGTAGCGGTGGAAGAAGGAAAAATCAATCAGGCCAATGCCAAAGAAGTGTTTGCAAAGGTGGTTGCGGAGGACGCGGAGCCTCTTTCCTATATGGAACAGCACGGGCTTATGAGCCTGTCGGATGAAGGAGCTTTGCAGGCGACTGTGGATGAGGTACTTGCGGAGAATCCGGCAATTGTGGAAGAATACCGGGCCGGGAAGGACAAGGTGTTCGGTTTTCTTGTGGGGCAGGTTATGAAAAAGACCAAGGGGAAGGCAGACCCGGGAACGGTAAACGGACTGCTTCGGAGGAATTTGGAAAGTGTATAAGTGTAGCGAAAGAGAGAAACTTTGGAGAAAATGCGTTTTCAACCATATTCTTTGCCGTTTTTTCTTGACAAAAACGGATAGGCTTGATAAAATACACTTTGATATAATACAGTGAGAAAGAGGGGACCTTATGAGCCGAATGGTATTGTCGCTTTTAGTAGAGAATACGGCAGGTGTATTAAGCCGTGTATCCGGTTTGTTCAGCCGTCGTGGTTACAACATTGACAGTCTCTCCGTGGGTGAGACGGAGAATCCGGAGTATTCCCGTATGACGGTGGCAGTCAGCGGTGAAGACGGTATCCTGGATCAGATTCACAAGCAGCTGGCGAAGCTGGAGGATGTGGTAGAGATTACGGAGCTTCTTCCGGGCGAGTCGGTATGCAGAGAATTGGTACTGGTAAAGGTACAAGCCAATCAGAAGGAGCGTCAGTCCGTGATTTCCGTGGCGGATATTTTCCGTGCGAAGATTGTAGACGTGGCACCGGAGTCTTTGATGATTGAGCTGACCGGTAATCAGG
>JAZUBD010000225.1:0-1216 GCA_045638305.1 Lachnospiraceae bacterium | reverse complement strand
TGAAAGGTATGAGCGACGTATTGACGGTACAGATTATGGGAGACGGACCGATTGGGTCCATGACCGTAACCGCAGATTCCATGTCCCGCGTGAAAGGCTTTGTACAGAACCCGGAGGTGATGCTTCCGGCAAGTGCCGAGGGCAAGCTTGATGTGGGCGGTGCAGTCGGTATGGGTATGTTCCGCGTCATTAAGGATTTAGGATTAAAGGAGCCGTATGTGGGGGAAATCGAGCTGATTTCCGGCGAGATAGCAGAGGACTTTACCGTTTATTTTGCGGCATCCGAGCAGACTCCGTCGTCCGTAGCCCTTGGCGTGCTTATGAATCGCGACAATACGGTGGCACAGGCGGGCGGTTTCATTATCCAGCTGATGCCGGATGCTACGGAAGAAGTGATTTCTCATCTGGAGCAGAAGCTGACCGAGGTGACCTCGGTGTCCGGCCTTTTAGAAGAAGGCATGACCCCGGAGGAGATTTTGGAGTATATCTTTGCGGGGTTTGACTTAAAGCTTCTGGATAAGATACCGACTTCTTATTATTGTAATTGTTCCAAGGCACGTGTGGAAAAGGCGTTAATCAGTCTCGGAGCAAAGGAACTTGATGCCATGATTGCGGACGGCGAGCCGATTACCCTGAACTGCCATTTCTGTGATTCGCATTATACATTTTCTGTGGATGAGTTAAAAGAACTTGCGCAGAACCGCTGACAATAACGGATAGATGCGGAAAAGAGTCCATAGGAAAGGTAGGAAAGAGAATGAAAAAATGCCCGCAGTGCGAGGGAAAGGGGATCTCCGTATGTGTGGTTTGCTTCGGAGATAAAATCAATCCTATCAACAAAAATAAGTTGTGCGGATTTTGTGGCGGACACGGAGAAACAAAATGTATTATATGTTTGGGGAAAGGTGAGCTGACCGATGACGACATCTTTGCGGTGGACGGAAAGCTGCCGAACTACCCGGCGAAACTTAGTAAAGATTAAAGAAAAGGGCAGCCCGACGGGCTGCCCTTGCTTTTACAACGGAATCGTCACCAACCGGTTAATCGGCTGGTATTTGCGGTATTTCACTCCCGCGGAGTCAAACATCCGCTTGGAGGCCTTTACGGAATCGGTTTCCGCGTATTTGTCCGAATGATAGATGACTTCGGAGATACCGGTCTGGATGAGAGCCTTGGTACATTCGTTACACGGGAACAGGGTGGTGTAGACCTTGGC
>JAZUBD010000224.1:0-2516 GCA_045638305.1 Lachnospiraceae bacterium | reverse complement strand
TCATAGGTCTCCCGAAGGCCGAATAAAATCGCCTCCGCCTCGGAAAGAGACGGTTCCTCTATAACAACCGGCTGGAATCTACGCTCCAATGCCGCGTCCTTTTCGATGTATTTACGGTACTCTTCTCTTGTGGTAGCTCCTACCACCTGAAACTCTCCCCGTGCCAATGCCGGCTTCATAATATTGGAAGCATCCAAAGCACCCTCTGCACCACCGGCCCCGATAATGGTGTGCAACTCATCAATAAAAATCAACACGTTACCGTCCGTAATCGCCTCGTCCATGACCCGCTTAATCCGTTCCTCGAACTCACCGCGGTACTTGGTACCTGCCACCATAGCGGACAAATCCAGCGACAGCAGACGCTTTTTCTTCATATTCTCCGGCACATTTCCGTCCGCAATGCGTCGTGCAAGACCTTCTGCCACTGCAGTCTTACCCACACCCGGCTCACCTACCAGGCAAGGATTATTTTTGGTTCTACGGCTCAAAATCCGGATAACACGGCTGATTTCCTCTTCTCGTCCGATGACCGGGTCCAGCTTCCCGTTCCGCGCCGCCTCTGTAAGATCCTTACTGTATTTTTCCAGAAGTCCGCTCTCTGTCTTCTGGGTACGACTGCGACTTGTAGCATACTCCGCCTTGGCCCGGTTCGCATCAATTCCCATGGCTTCCAGCGTCGCAAAATAAAGTTTCTGCCCCTGAATGCCCAAAGTATTTAACAAACGTACCGCAATGCAGTCCGTCTCCTGTAACACCGCCAGCAACAAATGCTCCGTTCCTATCTTTTCACTATTGTACCGGCCGGCCTCTTCCTCCGCCTGTTCTAAAATCCGGCTAAGGCGCGGTGTATTCTGTATCTTCTTTCTCCGGTCACCCTTTTGCGGTGTAATAAGCTGCGCAATCAGTTCATCCAGTTTTTCCGCCTGAATGCCGTTATTCTGCAGCACTTCCCTTGCCACACATTCTTCCCTGAGCAACGCTACCAGCAAATGTTCACTACCGATATAACCGTGAGACAAATGCTCCGCCGCCTGTCTTGCGTATCGTAATACCCGTTCTGCCTGTTCGGTATACAACTTTCCCATACTGTTCCCTTTCTGCCGTCAAAAACTAAACTTGAAACTCCCGTAATACCTCATCCGTCACCCCGTGAATCTCCTCCTCGGAAAGCCCCCGGCACAGAGCCTTCGCCAAAGAAATACGCATCTCGTTTTTCAATTGTTCCATGGCCCGCAGCTTATCCGCCGTTACTGCGATTACCGCACCGTTTCTGCGGTCCAGACGCAAATAGCCCTCCTGACGCAAAATCGCATAGGCCTTGTTCACCGTATGCATATTGATGCCGATATCCTCCGCCAGATCCCTTACCGACGGTAAGGTTTCTCCCGGCAACAGCTGGGCATTTGCGATCCCGTAAATAATCTGATTGTAAAGCTGCACATACAGTGCTTCCTGACTTCCGAAATCAATTCGAATTACCATCTGTCACCGACCTCCCTTCCAGTCCGTTATATGCTGTCATCCAAATCCGAGTCTCCGGACTGACCCTGCCGGTATAATTTTACTACAACCAAAAGCAAAAGTACACTAAGTCCCAGAAACATTGCCAGCATAAAAATCAAAAATACCTGCTGTCCTTTATATTGATCCAGCATTTCGTAAAGAGCATGATTGTCTTCCTCCACCACCTGCCGGATTTCGATTCTCTCTTCATCATAGCGCTGTAGCGTCTGCTGCCGTCTGTCGTAGCGGTAATATCCGCTGATTCCAAACTCATCCTCCAGCACCAACACATAAAACTCACTGTCCGGCTTGTCACGCTTCACATACGCCTTGATACGGACACCGTCCACGTACAATACCGTTTCCTCGTATCCCGTCGGCGCCACATAGGCCCCCGGCTCCTCGGATACCTTGTACTCACCAGCAAAGGATATCACCACCCTGCCGTCCTCATCCGTGGCATGCAGCCCCGGCTCGTAACCGTCGATTGCAGGCGCTTCCGGCGCTTTTGTGGGCTCCGGCGTCTCTTCCTGTCTGGTCACATATAGATAATAGCGCTTTTCGGTCCCGTTCTCGGCAGTTACCGTTACAACTACCGTATTGCGGCCGACCTTAAGACCCGTACTTCCGTTTACGCCTACCACAGCATTCTCGTCCTCGGTCAGAGCGCTGACCACAATCCGCTCGGACTCATAAGGTACTGTCACCTCGTACTCCCGCACTGTCGTGGCAAAGGCCGGAGAAATCTTTCCCGGACTCACCTTCAAGGCGGACAAATTTGCATTATCGGACGCATCCTGCGCCGCCTCTACCGCAAGCGTCAGTACGTTACTGGATACAGACATGGCACCGTCTATCCCATAGGTATACACAATGGGACGACTGTCCAAAGACAGGTCACATACACCTCTGGACAAAGCGCGAAACCTCATCACATACTTTCTGCTGCCTACACTTGGGGATGCTCCCATATCCGCGATTTTTAACATACCAAGTCGGATCGTAGCCAT
>JAZUBD010000223.1:0-5894 GCA_045638305.1 Lachnospiraceae bacterium | reverse complement strand
GTATCGGTAACGGTACAGCCTAACTGCTCCAACGCTAAGATAAAACGTAAATCTCCCTGCATGGAATCGTTGTGAACGCCGGTAACCGTAATCGAAGTGCCGAGTAATGCGGCAGCTGCGTAAAAATAGCAGGCACCGGAAAGGTCCGGTTCGATAGGATAAATTTGGCTTTGATAGGAAATACCGCCCGGAATCCGGTAAGTGGTGCCGGAGTTGTCCTTAGAGGAACGGACCGGTGTAATACCGAACTCTTTCATCATACGTTCTGTCATATGTACATAGGACATGGCGGTACGGGAGCCGGTGGCGGTTACGGTAAGTCCCTCGGGAAGCAGTACGCCGGTCATCATAAGTGCACTTAAAAACTGGCTGCTTTTGTCAATGGAAACAGAAAGCTCCGGAGCAGAGGTCAGTCGATATTGTCCTCCTTCGATACGAAGAGGTAAATGCCCTTCCTGCTCTAATGCGGTAACGGAAATACCGATAGAACGTAAGGCGTCGATTAGCGGAGCCATGGGACGCTTTTTCATCTGCTCGGACGCATCCAGAATATAGGTCCCGTCACAAAAGGCCAGTAGTGCGGTTAAAAAGCGGGCTGCGGTACCGGCGCTTGCGGCATAGACCGTGGCTTCTTTTTTCGGAAGTGTACCGCCGCAACCTGTGAGTTTGATTTCCTTGGTAATCTCGTCGGCAGTGCACTCAATGCCTAAGTCCCGCAGCGCGGCGATCAAAGCTCTGGAATCCGAGGAAAACAAGGCGTTTCGAAGCGTGCAGGCGCCGTCGGACAGGGCTGCTAAAAGCAGAGCACGGTTGGTGATGCTTTTGGACCCCGGAACCGTTACGGTAAACGGGGCGACATGTTTTGCCGGAGAAGTTTTGTAACAATCGGATAACATAGAAATTCCTCCCGATAGAAGAGAGGGTTGTCATAGGACAACCCTTCTTTAATGTATGTATAGATGCTCTATTCCTGAATGGTATAACCGGCATCTACATAAGCTTGTAATGTCTTATAATAGGCAGGCTTTGCAATACCAGGCATGGAGAACATAAGCGGCGACTGTTTACTGCGCCAGGAACGGTCATCTCCCATGCCCCAGTAGGTAATGCCGGAAATGTTTCCGCCTTCCTTCCTTAATGCCAAAATACCTGTCATCAGGTTGTAGTAATAATTGGCCTGTGTGGTTTCGTTGGTACAGGTAACATCCAATTCCGTAATCTGGACCTCGCAACCGGTATCCAAAAACTTCTTTAAGGTCGTTTGAAAAAGTGCTGTAGACGGATAACCGGTGTCTAAATGAGCTTGCATGCCGAAGGCGTCACAGAGCTTCTCTTCGGAATTAATGAATTCCATGATAGAAACCAGATGCGGGCTGTTCTGATAGGTATTGAAATCGTTAAATACTAAGGAAACCTGGTCGCGAATGCCATACTGCTTTAACATGTCATCCGCAATTTCAAAGGCAAGCTTTACGAAAGATGGAGTGTGATTCTGCTTACCGTAAATTGCAATCCAGTTGTCAGGGGTAGCGTTCCAGTATTCGTTTACAACATCCCATGCATAGACACAGGAGCTGTATTCGCTGTCGTACACATGCTTCATGATGGTCCGGATATAAAATTCCATACGGGCATCCATCACATCGGTGGTAACGAGGTTGCTCGCACTGTTGTAATCGGATCGGAAGAACCAGTCCGGAGTCTGGCTGTGCCATACAAGAGTATGGAAGCGGAGACCTAACTCGTTTTCATAACAAAGTTTCATAGCTAAATCGGTAGGACCGAAATCAAGTTTCGGAACCATCGTGTCTTTGTAGTTTTCCGGAATGACATAACCGAGAGATTTTGCTTCGTCAATGGATATTAAGGTAGCAGAGAGTTTACCCATGATTTCTTCCGGCTTCATTTCGTTTTCTAAGGAAATGCTGTTATAGTGCTTCTTAATTAACTTTACCGTATAAACGTTTTCTAAATCGGAGGCGCGGGTAACGCATACACCGGAACGATCAAAAACGGTACCGTAGGTATTCATAAGAGTAACGGACTTGTCAAACGGAAGCGGAGTTGCCGTCGGAGCTTTGGTCGGTTCCGGGGGGGCAGTCGGTTCCGGAGTTGCCGTCGGGGCAGTCGTCGCGGTCGGTTCCGGGGTCGGAGTCACCTTTGCATCGCCGGAATTACATGCAGCGAATAAAGATATAATCATTGTTAATAAAGCGAAACATGTGATGGTCTTTTTCATTCGTGTGTATCCTTTCTTGTGAAATTAGATTTCTAATCAATGCTTGATTTATAGGGTATTCCATTGCATTATAGCACAGAAAAAAGTGTTTGAAAAGCCTATATATTTTTTTGACATAATGTTAAAAAAGTTGTATAATACCAAAAGAAAAGGAAAAAGATTGCATCCGGAAATCGGATGGTATGCGAAAGAGAGAGATTGAGATGAAATTACAACGAATATCAAAGCATTTTCCGATGTGTATGCGCAGGGGGACCCAGCATGTGGTCGTCTGGATTTGGAGAAGATATATCGGCTTTGTGGCCCGGACTTCAAAGGTGGAGTTTCAGGGAATCGAAAATATAGATAAAAATCGTATGTTGGGCTTTTGGCATGAGGACAGTTATTGCATGCAGCTTTTACTGAGACAATTGCAAAAGCTGGAGAAAAAGGTGCATGTAATCGTGACATCGGAGCGTCGCGGAGATTATATTGCGGAAATGGTATCCCGTTACGGGGCGGAACCGATGCGTTTGCCGGATGGACTTAAGATGCGTTCCTTTTTAAAAGACCTGAAGGAGGACAGTAAGCAGTCCGGGCTGACTTTGGCAGCGGCCATGGACGGTCCGAACGGTCCGTATCGTAAACCGAAGCGTTTGTTGTTTATGTTGGCTCATGAGGCAGATAAGTCGATGGTTTATGTTCGTTTTCTTAAGAAGGGAATGATTACCTTTCCATGGCGTTGGGATAAGTATCGTGTGCCGCTTCCGTTTACAAAGCTTGTTTGTAAGATTGATTATTTCGGAGAGATAAAAAAGGAAGAGTTAAAGAACTTCGGTGAGTATGCAACGCGTATCTTCGGTGAAGATATTTGTTTGGAAGAGCAGGGGGAGTAACATGCGATTGATTTTGATTCGTCACGGACGGCAGAGCAGTCCGCTTTGTAACGTGGATGTGGATTTGTCGGAGGTGGGAAGATGTCAGGCAGAGCTTTTGGCAGAGCGACTTAAGGGATTTGTGCCTGACAGGATTTATACCAGTGCCCTGATACGGGCAAAACAGACGGCAGAGATATTGTTTGGTACGGATGCTGTGTTTTTGGAACGGGAAGCGTTAAATGAGATTTCCTTCGGAGATATGACCGGAGAGGCGGATTCCCGGAATGCGGTACTGTTTCCGGAGTACTTTGAAGCGAAAAAGAGAAAGGCGGAAAATTTAAGAATGCCGGGAGGCGAGTGCCCCACGGAGGTGTTTGACCGGGCGGTAGAGGTAGTGGAAGAAGCGCTTGCTTCCGAAGTAGAGACCGTTGTATTTGTCACCCACGGCGGAGTGATTCGTGCGCTTGTATCCGGGCTTTTGGGGATGGGTGCGGGACAGATGCTTCGGATTGCCGACAGTTTGGAGCACACCTCGGTAACGGAACTTAAGTACTCCAAAGAGGCGGAATGCTTTTCTTTGGAGAGGTTAAATGATGCATCCCATTTGGACGGAAAGCCGGAACTTAGCCGGAGTGCGTGGGCGAAGGGCTAAGATACGAGTATATATTACGAACAATAAAAGGTCGTTACATAAATGTGACGACCTTTTTCTATTGGTTATCGGTTTGACATTATATCAATGTGCAAACAGAGATTTGATGCATAGACTATAAGGAGAAACGATAGGAAGTGTTTGTATGATTATTTATGTGGTTAAGCCAGGAGATACCATACAGGGAATCGCCTCTGCCACAGGAAGCAGTGTGGAACGTATTTTGCAGGATAATGCCCTGACAGAGGAGAGTGTACTGGTACCGGGACAGGCCATTGTAGTGTTGCAACCCAATGTGACCTATACGGTACAGGAGGGCGATACCTTTCTCGGAATTGCGGAACGATACAGAGTCAGTCCGAAACAACTCTTTGCCAATAATCCGGCATTAAATGGTCGTGATACGTTATACCCGGGAGAAACGATTGTCATTGATTACGCCACCAACACGGAGCGACAACCCCTTTCCGTGAACGGATATGCGTATCCGTTTATTGACAGAGAGATTCTGCGGAAGACGTTGCCGTATCTGACCTATCTTACGTTATTTACGTACGGATTTACGGAAAACGGGGATTTGGTGGGGATTGATGACGAAGAAGTAATCCGGATTGCCAAAGAGTACCGGGTAGCGCCTCTTATGTTGCTTTCTACGCTTACGGCAGACGGAACCTTCAGTAACGAACTGGCTAGCCGGATTTTCTCGGATGAGGCCGCCAGAAACCGCCTCTTTGACCAAATACTTGAGAACTTGCGTGTGAAGGGGTATTACGGTCTGGATGTGGATTTTGAATTCATTTTGCCGGAGGACAGGGACAATTACGTGCAGTTTCTTACAGAGTTGAAAGCACGCCTTGCGCCGGAGGGGTATCCGTTGGTGGTGGCATTGGCACCGAAGACTTCAGGAATGCAACGGGGGATTTTGTATGAGTCCCATGACTATCCGGCCATCGGTGCGGTGGCGGATTCGGTGCTCATTATGACCTACGAGTGGGGCTATACCTACGGTCCGCCGATGGCAGTAGCTCCTTTGAATAAGGTTAAGGAAGTGCTGGATTACGGCGTGTCAGTGATTCCGAGGGAAAAGATATTGCAGGGGATGCCGAACTATGGCTATGATTGGACACTTCCCTATGTCCGGGGAGAATCCATGGCCCGGTCCATCGGCAATGTGGAGGCAGTGGAGATTGCCGAACGGTATCGTGCCACCATTCAGTTTGACGAACAGGCACAGACGCCGTTTTTTTATTATCCGGCAGAGGATGGCAGGGCACATGTGGTGTGGTTTGAGGATGCCAGAAGTATCCGGGCAAAGCTTATGTTAAATGCAAGCTATCCGCTTCAGGGGATCAGTTATTGGAATGTGATGCGGTATTTTCCGCAGAACTGGTTGGTAGTAAATCAGATGTTTACCATACGGAATGTGTACGAGGAGAATTAATCCGGGAATGGTTGCCTGTTTATTCGAATCGGAAGGAAAAGGAAGTCGTTGTGCGAAACATGCACAAGGACTTCCTTTTTTGATTACCTCGTATATTCTGCAATTCTTGTTACGGCCACATAGATTTCGGAGATTTTATACCATGTTGTGAAATCAACGATACCGCTCGGCGTCAGGTCAAACTGCTGCTGAAATGCCCGGACGGCTTCGGCGGTTCGAGGACCGAAGACACCGTCGGCGGCAACACTCGGCACCACATAGTAGACATCCGCGATGGCATTTAACTGTTCCTGCATTTGTCGGACGGCTTCACCTCTGGAGCCTTCCTGCAGAGCCTCACCCGGAAAGGAACTTGGTACGCCGGAAATTTCCTCGGTGGAGTTAATATAGATGGTATCACCGTAGTAGTTGCGGAGAATTTCGATGGCATCGTAACCCTGGTCGCCTAAGTATTTGCTTCCCCACTGAGACATGAGCCCCGGACAGGTGACCCTTCTGCCGTCGCAGTACTGGGTTAAAATCGGCTGGCGTACATTCGGACGGGAAAGGAAGTTGTTAAAAATGTTGTCCACGGCGGTATTGATGGTATCGAAAATATTCCGCTCCGGTATCCATTTGTGGTCGTAGGCGGTGGAGGAAGTGATGGTAAAGTTATATCCCCTGTTACGGTACCATTCGGTATACACACGGTTCAGGGTAAAGGAC
>JAZUBD010000222.1:0-3334 GCA_045638305.1 Lachnospiraceae bacterium | reverse complement strand
ACTTCGTGCGGCTTTTAAAGCGGTGTCCAACGGAAAGCAGGTGGTGGTGCTGGTACCGACCACGATTCTGGCGCAACAGCATTACAATACCTTTACCCAGCGTATGATGAATTATCCGGTGCGGATTGAACTGATGTCCCGCTTTCGGACTCCGGCCCAGCAGAAAAAAGTGGTGGAAGACTTTAAAAAGGGAACGGTAGATATTATCATCGGCACCCACAGAGTATTGTCAAAGGACATCGAACCGAAGAATCTGGGACTTCTTATTGTAGATGAGGAACAACGCTTCGGCGTTGCTCATAAGGAGAAGATTAAGCAGTTAAAGGGTGACGTGGATGTGCTGACCCTGACGGCGACGCCGATTCCTCGGACGCTTCATATGAGTTTAATCGGTATCCGGGATATGAGTGTTCTGGAGGAGCCGCCGGTGGACCGTCTGCCGATACAGACCTTCGTGTTGGAGCAGAACGACGAAATGGTCCGGGAGGCAATTTGCAGAGAGTTGGCCAGAGGCGGACAAGTGTACTATGTCTATAACAGAGTGCACGGTATCGAAGAGGTGGCATCGGGTCTTCAAAAGATGTTGCCGGAGGCAAACGTGGCGTATGCCCACGGACAGATGAGCGAGCGTACGCTGGAAAAGATTATGTACGGCTTTATTAACGGAGAAATCGATGTGCTGGTGTCTACGACGATTATTGAGACTGGCCTTGATATTTCCAATGTCAATACCATGATTATTGCGGACGCGGACCGGCTGGGTCTGTCCCAGCTGTATCAGCTTCGGGGTCGCGTGGGAAGAACAAATCGTACCGCCTATGCATTTTTGATGTATAAGCGCGATAAAATGTTAAAGGAGATTGCGGAAAAAAGACTGCAGGCTATTAAGGAATTTACGGAGCTGGGCTCCGGGTTTAAGATTGCCATGCGGGACCTGGAGATTCGCGGTGCCGGAAATCTTCTGGGTGCGGAGCAGAGCGGACATATGGAAGCGGTCGGCTATGATTTGTACTGCAAGCTGTTAAATGATGCGGTGAAGGAATTAAAGGGAGATACCGCGGTTGAAGAAGAGTTTGAAACTACGGTGGATTTGGAGGCGGATGCCTATATTCCGGAAAGCTATATCCGGAACGAGGTGCAGAAGCTGGATATGTATAAACGGATTGCGCTTTTGCAGTCGGAGGAGGAATTGTCGGAGCTGCAGGATGAGTTCATTGACCGGTTCGGAGATATTCCGCAGAGTGTAAACCGATTGCTTGAGATTGCACTTTTACGAAATCTGGCCCATGAGATTTATGTGACCCAGTTAATCTGGCACGGGCCGAAGGCACGTTTGATATTGTATCCGAAGGCAAATATTATCGTACAGCGGATTCCTTCCCTGATAGAGAGCTATAACGGACGGCTGAAGTTTTCCGCGGAGGGTACGCCGGAGTTTTCCTATGAGCTTACGATGCTCCGGGGTAAAACAAATCTGCGACCGGATGTGAGAACGGTGTTAAAGGAGCTGAAAGACCTGTTGCAGACAATGAAGAAAGAACTGGTCTGAGAATACGAAGTGTCGGATAAAAGGAGGAGTTTCGGAATGAAAAAAAGATTGTTGGGCGGACTGGTAATCGGAGTGCTGCTGATATGTCTGACCGGATGTGATAAATTGCCGGGAGGAGACGGGAAGCCTACGGGACCTGTGGACCGTACGGAATATATGGATAAAGCGGTGGTGACCATTGACGGAACAGAAGTGAATTACCGGGAGGCGATGCTGTATTTGCAGGCTGCAAAGAGAGAATATGAAAGTGCCTACGGAGAGGAAATCTGGCAATATGTATTGGCGGAGGACGGCAGTACGCTGGGAGAATGGGTGAAAAACGGGACGCTGGAACAGATGATTTATGTAAAAATTGTGTGCGCCCAGGCGAAACGCCTCGGAATCGAGTTGGACAGTGAAGAAAAGAACCGTGTGGCGGAGCGGACCGAGGAATATATGGGAAGGGCGGAATACGGTACACTTGCATTGTACGGAATTGCAAGAAAGGATGTGGAACGTGTCTATACGGACACCGCTCTGGCCCAGAAGATTTACGACAGTGTGACCTTAAATGTGGATACGGATATCTCCGATACAGAGGCGGCACAGAAGCATATACAGAGTCTGATGTTAAAGAATTATCACGAGGATGAACTGGGAAACCGGGCTTCCTTAACGGTACAGGAACTGATTGCGACTCTGGACCGGTTTGATTCTTTGTATGCGGAGGCGCAGACCACGAGTGACTTTTACTCCCTGGCCTATGCCAATACCGACGATAAGCAGTATCTGGATATGATGGTGGGGGAAGGGGATTTGCCGGAGGAATTTGCGGCAGTCTATGAGTTAAATGCCGGGGAAGCGATGCAATTGCGTACGGACGGCGGATATTATATCTTTTATTGTGTATCCGAATATGACGAGGATGCCACCATTGCCAAGAAAGAAGAGCTGATTGCACTCCGTCAGGAGGAGGAGTTTAAAAAATTATATGAGCAGTGGAGAAGTGAGGCAATCATTGAAACCGATGAGGCTGTTTGGGAGGTTATCGGTCTTGATTTGAACGGAGAAAGCTAGGCGGACAGCGGTTTTTTGCGGAGTGGTACCGTTATCACAAAATAGGAAAAACCACCGAAAAAAACAGAGAAAATATACAAAACATGGGGACACATTGTGAAAAATGCAAAAAAAAGACAAAAAGGCATTGCAAAATGGTTCATCATGATGTATAATAAAGTTGTGTCAAAAATGGGTCAGATTGTGCAAAGTGATACATGATGGTTCTGCGACACCTTACAATCGATAATGTTATGTGTTTACATATACATTATAAAAATTTTTTTTTCTCATTTTAAGAGGAGGGCAATTTATGAAAAAGAAGTTATTAGCAGGTCTTCTTGCTGTGGCTATGGTAGCAACCATGTTTGCTGGCTGTGGTAAGAAGGAGGAGAAGGTCATCAACGTTATGGCTTTCACCGATGAGGTTCCGAAGATGGTTCAGGCATATCTTGATGCACATCCGGAACTTGGTTACACCATGAATGAAACCATCGTTGCAACCACCAACGGCGAGTATCAGCCGGCACTTGACGAAATGTTAAAGGGCGACAACGCTCCGGATCTCTATGCATTAGAGGCAGCTTTCGTATTGAAGTACACCCAGGGTGATGCAGCTGGTTTTGCAGCAACCTATGATGATCTTGGTATTGATACCACCAAGAGACTTGCAGACGCTAAAATTGCTACCTACGCTTCCGAAGTTGGTACCAGACCGGCTGACGGCAAGGTAGAAGTCGGATCGTAGCC
>JAZUBD010000221.1:0-2847 GCA_045638305.1 Lachnospiraceae bacterium | reverse complement strand
CGTATCAGCAGAAATGTGTTCTTTGACAATCTTTCCGAGGACTTTTTCGTGGAGGTATGTCACGGACCGTATTTGGTGCACCACAATTTGTTCCTGTCCCCGATGAACTTCAGAAACATGGCACAGGGCGGTGCTTTTGTACATAACCTGTTTGCAGGCAGAATTTTGCCGAAGGAGGAACTGGGACGTTCAACACCGTATCATTTCCCGCACGAGACTGCGATGGCAGGATACAACAATTTCTCCGGCGGAGACGACCGTTATGTCAATAACCTGTTCTTAGGTGACGGCGATAAGGACGTAAAGCCGATGACCTTCTTCGAGCATTTGCCGCTTCCGGAGCGTAAGGAACGAGAGGACGGCGGTCCGGTGATGGACGGTGTGCCGGCGGACTCCATCTGCTATTTGCATCCGGCGGGACTTTCCTGCTACGACAAGTATCCGACCGGTGATGAGAAGATGCCGTGGGAGTACACGGAGGAAGAGCGTAAGGAGCGAATCGAGAAGTACGGCAGTATTTTCCCGTTGGGCCGCTGGGCAATTCCGGTGCAGATTAAGGGCAATGCATATTTCGGCGGAGCAGTAGGTTGCTCTCATGAACCGGAAGCAAAGGTATGTGCAGAGCAGGGAATTACGGTAACGGTTTCCGAGGATAAGAAGAGCGTAAAGGTATGTATCAAGAACGCAGACTTACTGGGAGGAGAAGGATCCGAACTGTTGTCCGCAGATACCCTCGGCACTTCCTATCATGCGGAGATGGCTTACGAGAATCCGGACGGTACCAACATTGTATTCGATACGGATTTCTTCGGCAAGAAGCGTCCGGCAGGCAATGTAACTCCGGGACCGTTTGAGGTAATGGGAAGCGAGAAGCAGGAGACGGAGTTTGTACTGTAAGGAAACGTTCGAAGTATTATTTCGAGTATAATAAAATATTGAAACGGCAAAGGCCATCAAACGGGTTCAATCATTACGGTTTGATGGTCTTTTTCCTTTGAAGGGGGGCTGTATTTCGGTAAAAGTTTGAAAAAAGAAAAAGCTTAGGATAGAATGAGTCCTTGGATTGTTTTATTGATATAAGCGCTTATGTAAGGCAGGAAAGGAGGAACTGATGGAGAAGTTTGAACCGGAACGTATCTATAACTTATATTTTGATACCGTTTATAAAGTCTGTTTTCTTTATATGAAAAATCATGCGGATACGCAGGATATGGCCCAGGAAACGTTCTGTCAGCTACTTTCTAAACCTTTTCAATATGAGACGGATGAAAAAACAAAAGCGTGGTTGATTGTTTCGGCCTCGAATCTTTGCAAAAACCATTTGAAAAAGTGGTGGGTCAAAAAGTCGGTTTCCTATGAGGATTCAATTGCGGAACATGCTGATAAAAACGGGCTTGTCGCAGAAAGCGGAAGCGGGAGTGAGGTATATCGGACGGTAATGAGCCTTGATGAAAAATATGCGCTGCCGACCTATCTTTACTATTACGAAGGCTATAAAACAGCGGAGATTGCTAAGATTTTGCATACGAAACCTTCTACCATACAAACCCGTTTGGCAAAGGCAAGAGAACTGTTGAAAATGGAACTGGAATAAAACAATTCAGAAAGGACGGAAAATTATGCGGAAAGAAGATTATGTGAATGTGATTGAACAAATCACACCGGAGGAAGAAGTAAAGAAAGAAATATGGAATCGTGTCAGTCAAAGTACAGGAACACAGAAAAAAACAATTGCATTTAAAAAGTGGGGCTTGGTGGCAGCAGTGCTGGCTATTGTATGTGTCGCGGGCGTGTACGCTCCCACAGCGGTCGCTGAAATCCGTTCTCATATTTTAAGGGAAACCCCTTCCTATGGGCCGTTGGCGGATGCTGTTGAGACTGCAATTTTCTCGAAGGCGGATGAACACATTTGCGTAACGGTAGAGGAACTGTTATCGGATGGAGTGGTTGTGGAAATGACGGTAAAGTCCACTGCATTGGACAGAACCGGTAAGAAGTGGCTGGAAAAAATGGATACCGGTATTGCTCAGGGAGAATATAAAATGAATATTCAGCCTCGTATGATTAACACCATAGAATACGGCGTGAATTACAGCTACGGTGCAATGGAGCTGGAAGAACAGGCAACGGAGACCGAGCGGGTGTTCCTGTTAGGATTTCAGGCATCGGGGCGTACTTATACCGATCATCAGGGAGTATTTACCTTCCCGATGACGGAAACAACCGAAGAAGTGCTGCTTGATGTGTCCGGAAATGTGGAAATTCGTTCCTTTGCGTTAAAGGGGGCAGAAGCGGCATCGGAGTATTACACACCGACGTATATTGAACTTTCCCCGATGTCCTTTGTTATTTATGCGCAAAATCACGGGGTGTTTGAACGGTCTCAGAACGACAATTATTATGAGGAAAAGTGGTTGATGCCGGAGGAAGAAATCGATGCATTGGAAGCGAACTCCTACTTCATTATGAAAGACGGAAGCAGGGAACCTTTACCGCAGGGAGCAGCACACAACACAACCCATGCCAAAGAGGATAACTTATATTCGGATGTTATGTTATACAGTGAATGTTTCTATTCGGAACCGAAGGAGTATCGTCCGTCTCCGGAAATAATGAATTTGGATGAGATTGAAGCTGTAGTGATTAACGGGGTTCGGTTTGAGTTTGTGGAATAAAAATTTTTCTTGACAGATTAGAAACGGTTGGTTATAATGACCATCGTAACGAATGTTTTTCTTTTATGGTTAGGAGGCGATTTGTATGACAATCTTATTTAAGTCGGATGTTGTATCGGTCGCCGTAGCTCTGTCCAATTTCTAATTGCACAGGGAATCTTTTGGTGAGTTT
>JAZUBD010000220.1:0-4264 GCA_045638305.1 Lachnospiraceae bacterium | reverse complement strand
CCCGATTCAGACGGAGCATGAGCGGTATCTGGCGGGCGAGGTATTTAAGCGTCCGGTATTTGTAACCGATTATCCGAAGGAGCAGAAAGCCTTTTACATGTACCAGAACGATGACGGAGAAACGGTAGCCGCTACGGATTTACTTTTCCCGAAGCTTGGCGAAATCGTAGGTGCCAGTCAGAGAGAGCATCGTTTGGAAAAACTGCAGAAGCGTATCGAGGAGTGTGGTCTCAGAGAAGAGGATTACGCATGGTACTGTGATTTACGCAGGTACGGAAGCTGTGTACACAGCGGCTTCGGTCTTGGTGTGGAACGTATGATGCGCTACATTACCGGTATGGAGAACATCCGTGACGTTATCGCCTATCCGAGAACGCCGGGGACCATTCTGTTCTAGGGACGGTTCTGATATTTGAAAGAGAGTGAGGGCAATAAGCATGCTATATTTAAAAGAAATCAATTACGACGACATTGAGAAAGAATACCTTTTTGCTCGTGATATTCCATTTGATGAGAACGGATTTACAAACCAGTGGCACGGCTGTACCAGGGAGGTGTTCGACGAAGTAGTTCGGAAGCGAATCGCTTATTCCAAAGGAGAAGAATTGCCGGAGGGGTATGTTCCGGAAGCCTTTTTCTATCTTTGGAAGGATGACGAAATCGTAGGTGAATTCCGTATTCGCCATTTCCTTTGCGAGTCATTAATTGAAGGCGCCGGTCACATCGGGTATTTTATCGGAAAGGAGTTCCGTGGGAAAGGATATGCTACGGAAGGACTTCGTCTGACTTTGGAAAAGACACGGGAAATTGTACCGGAGGAGGAGATATATCTTAGGGTCAATAAGGACAATCCGGCATCGCTAAAAGTAATGTTAAAGAACGGCGGAAGGATTGACCATTGGGATGAAAGTAAATATTATGTAAGGATAAGAAAATAGGGTTGAAAGAAATGTACTTTATCGGGAAGGTGTGGTAAAATTATTTTAATGAGGCATTTATTGGATTGGAAAAAGGAGCACAATACGACAAAATGGAACAACGATTTCATAAATTAATCACAACCATAGAAGAGAATCACTGGCCGGTATACGGCCTGGAAATCCGGAAAAACGGAGAACTCTTACACTCTTACGGCGATACGAAAGACACCCGGTATCCGATTTATTCCGCAACGAAATCTTTTGTGTCCACGGCAGCGGGGATTGCGGGAAAGGAAGGGAAGTGTTCGGTAAAGGAATCGGTTTATGAGTACTTAAAGTCCGAAGTGCCGGTGTATGCCACAGAGGCACAGCGGGAAACGTTAAAGAAGCTGACCATGGAGCGGCTTATGACCATGTCGGTAAAGGGCTACCCGTTCCGGCCGGAGGGTGATGACTGGTTGACGTATTCCCTTTTATATCCGTTGCCGGAGGCAGAGACACCGGAGTTTAATTATTCCAATATCCCGGCGTATCTGGTGGGAGTGGCCCTTGAGAAGGCTACCGGAGAGCATTTGGCGGACTACCTGACGCCGCGGTTGTTTGACCCGCTGGGAATCAAGAATCCGGTGTACGGGAATTGCCCGGCAGGACATTTTTACGGAGCTTCTCAGATGGAACTTACCGTTGAGGAACTGGGACGGTTGGGACAGTTGTATTTAAACGGTGGGATGTGGAACGGAGCCCGCATTCTGACGGAAGGCTGGGTAAAGGAAGCAACCTCGGTGAAAACCGCGTGCAGAGAGGGTGGTTACGGTTATTTTATCTGGAAGTATAAGGATGGCTTCCGCATTACCGGGAAATGGGGCAAGCGTTGTTTTGTATTTCCTGAGACAGGGAGTATCGTGACCTATCTTTCCGATATGCAGAACAATTCCGAGGATTTGACAGAGGCTGTGATAGAATGCATCGGTGTAAAATAACACCGGACGAGTGGTAAGGAAAAGAATAGAAAAAGCAGGATGTAAACGAGAAGCGAGAGAATGGGAGACTATATGAAAAAAGTTTATTGGGGAGTATTAGCACTGGTCATAGCGGGACTGGCGGGATGTCAATCGCAGTTGGTGGAATATCCGCCGTTGCCTACCTTAGCGGTGGTGGAGGAACCGGATATAACCGCTACAGCCGCACCGACGGAAGTACCGTCATCGACAGAAACACTACAGGGGACGATAGTGCCGACGACCACAATGATACCGGAACAGACAGGGATTCCGACGATAACAGAAGAACTGCGACCGACAGAGACACCGAAGCCGACAGCGACACCGCAATCGGCAGCGACAGCGACACCGCGACCGACATCGACGGCCACTCCGAAGCCGACACCGACGGCCACTCCGAAGCCGACACCAACGGCCACTCCGAAACCGACACCGACGGCTACCCCGAAGCCGGTTTCTCCGGAAATCGGTAAGCTGTTAGCAAGGGCAGAGGAACATAAAAATACCGTGATGCGGGGAACTGTTTGTGAAAGCAAGGAACAGGCCAACGAGTTTGTGCGGGAAATGGCCTTTGAATACAGCCGTTTCGGACTGATTGTGGAGGATGCGTCGTATCTGAACTCCGCAGAAGAATATATGGAGCTGTATCCGGAAATCGAGAGTATGGAAATCGAGAAGCTGGATATTTACCGGAACGGCATTTGTGCTACGATTTCGGGAGTGACAGTGCCCTATGATCCGAATCTTTCTTATGCCATCCGCACCGGAGATACAGCGGTTTTAACGGAGACGGAAAAAGAGATTTATACGTATTTGAGCAGGGTGGTAAAGGAGACAAGAGCGAAAGAGTTAAGCCGGGTAGAGGCAGTGAAAACATTGCATGATTATCTGGTACTGGAGTTAAAGTATGACGTGGATTTTCAGGCATTGTCTCATACTCCGGAAGGTGTAATGAAAAATCAGACCGCGGTGTGTGACGGATACTCCAGAACCATGCGTTTGCTGCTTTTAATGACAGGGATCGAAAGCAGGATTGTAAACGGAACGGCGGGAGGAGAGTCCCATGCCTGGAATCTGGTGAAGATGGAGGACGGATGGTATCACGTGGATGTGACCTGGGATGACCCTTTGCCGGATGTGGAAGGTAAGGTGGGATACTTGTATTTTCTGAAGAATGATAAGGAGATGGCGAAAACCCACGTATGGGAGAGTGAGATTTCCTGTACCGAGAATAACTATCAGGAGTATGTGTATGGGGACGTAATCTGCGATTCCTTTGATACGTTACGTATTGTCTATGAAAAGCAGCTGCAGACCAAGGAGTACCTGATCTTTTGTTATCCGAAGGACGGAGTGCTGTGTGAGGCGATTATTTTGGAGTTTGTAAAGGATGAGTTGCGGATGGGGCTTACCTATTATCCGGAAAAGGAACTTTCTGATTATATGGTACTTGAAATTGTGAATCCGTTATGGAGTCGATAATCGGCAGAGCGTGAAAAAAGCAGGAGGTATTGGGATGAGAACACTGAAAGTGCAGGGGCGTTTCTTGTATTGGGACAACGGAGAACCGTTTTTCTATCAGGGAGACACGGCATGGGAGTTGTTTCATGTATTAAACAGAGAAGAAACGGAGCGCTATTTTGCAGAGCGGAAGCGACAGGGTTTTACGGCGGTACAGGCGGTGGCACTGGCGGAATGTGAGGGGGTGACGACGCCCAATGCTTACGGACGGTTGCCTCTTTGTATGACGGACGGCATGCCGGACCCGGATTGCCCGGATACGGTAGGTGAGTATTCTTATTGGAATCACGTGGACTTTGCGGTGGAAACGGCAGCAAAGCATGAGATGTTTGTGGTGATGCTGCCTACCTGGGGAGATAAGTTTCATTTGTGCTGGGGCAAGGGACCGGTTGTTTTTCATGAAGAAAATGCGTATCGGTACGGAAAATGGATTGCAAATCGATATAAGGAACATTGGAATATTATCTGGATGTTAGGCGGAGACCGGAAGCTGGAGGACAATCATCGGAGAATTATCGATGCCATGGCAACAGGAATTCGTTCGGAAGATACGCAGCATCTGATTACGTTTCATCCGCCGGGAGCGCAGGATTCTACAGATTTTCTTGCTGATGCGGACTATATGGATTTTCATACGGCCCAGACCGGTCACACGACAGACCGCTGCTATGAGATTGAACAGGTGATGCAAAAGATGGCGGCGTCTTCGGAAAAACCGTATTTAGATGCAGAGCCCCGCTATGAAGATCATCCGGCTTGTTTTGATGCTTCCATCGGTTATTTCTGGGATGCGACGGATGTGCGTCAGAACGCCTATTGGGC
>JAZUBD010000219.1:0-3168 GCA_045638305.1 Lachnospiraceae bacterium | reverse complement strand
ATAGTTGCTTGTCTTCCTAAGACCGCTTGGCCTCCGACTTTTTCCGCACCGAAACCGAACTCTTCACCGTCGGTAAAACGGGTAGAGGCATTCACGTAAACCGCCGCCGCATCGATTTCGTTTAAGAACTTCATGGATGCTTCGTAGTTGTCGGTAACAATGGCCTCAGAATGTCCGGTGTTGTACTTGTTAATATGGGCAATGGCCTCGGAAATATCATCTACGGTTTTAACTGAAATCAAACGGTCTAAATATTCCTTTGCAAAATCCTCTTCCGTTGCCGCTTCACATGCCGGGCAAACCGCTTTTGCACGCTCGTCTGCGCGGAATACTACATTCTTTGCGGTCAAACGATCGAATACAAGCGGCATAAACTGATCCAAAATGTCAGCATGAATCACCAGAGACTCACAGGCATTACATACCCCGAGACGCTGAGTCTTTGCATTGTCGATAATGGCGAGCGCCATCTCGAAATCCGCATCCTTATCCACGTAAACATGACAGTTACCGGTACCGGTTTCGATGACCGGAATGGTGCTGTTCTGTACTACAGAAGAAATCAGGCCGGCGCCGCCTCTCGGAATAAGCACGTCCACATACTGATTCAGCTTCATAAACTGTGTTGCAATCTCTCTGCTGGTATCCGTAAGGAGCTGAACCGCATCCGGGGTAATACCGCAAGCCTCTAGTGCCTCACGAATGACCTTTACGATTACAATATTGGAATGAATACAATCACTTCCGCCACGTAAAATCACGGCGTTTCCGGTCTTAAAGCAAAGGCCGAACACGTCTGAAGTAACATTCGGACGGGACTCGTAAATCACACCTACCACGCCAAGCGGTACGCGCTTCTTGCCTACCATCAGGCCGTTGGGACGCTGGTCCATGGAAAGCACGCTTCCAATCGGGTCCGGTAAAGATGCCACCTTCCGAAGTCCGTCAGCCAAAGCTGCAATACGAGCTGTTGTAAGAGTCAGGCGGTCAAGTAAGCCCTCTGACATACCGTTGGTCTTTGCTGACTCTACATCTACCTTGTTTCCTTCTAAAATCTCGGCTGCATTTGCACAAAGCGCATCTGCCACCGCACATAATGTCTCATTCTTCTTTGTCTGTCCCAAAAGTCCCAAAGAAACTTTGGCTTCTTTCGCTCTTTGTCCGATAATTTCTAAACTTTCCATCTCGTTATCCCCCTGAACGTCTCCTAATTAATTCAATATTTCTATCAATCTTCAATACAAAATGTCTCAACCGTCTTCTTTTCTAATTCTTTAAGTTTCTCCTGGGGTTTGTCACTCTTCCGTCCGGCTCCAAAATCGACACGTTGTCTAAGGTTGCGCGAAGATTTTCCCGGAAGGAACGTACATAATCGGCACGTAAGCTCTTCTGTTCTTCCTTTTCCGCCTCCGTTAAGCCTTCGTTCTTTGCTTTATGATATAACTCGTTAATTCTTGCAATTTTCTCATCCATTGTCATAGAAGTCACTCCTCCTGTCCAAAATATGTTACGATTCAACAGTCTGCTATGAACTTACTCTTCCTTTCCGGATAAATAATCCGTCAAATGGAAATGTGGGATTTTATGAGCGAGGAATAAGGTTCCCACCGACTCTCCCTTTAAGATATCACGAATGTTATCTACGTTATTTCCGTTGGTAATCACCATATCCGCACCGGAATCTGCCGCAATTCGTGCCGCGGAAATCTTTGTCTTCATACCGCCGGTGCCGAATGTGGTGCCGGCACCCTTTCCCATACTGATGTAATCCTCGGTAAGCTCCGGTACCAATTCGATAAACTTCGCCTCCGGATTCTTACGCGGGTCATCGGTATAAAGACCGTCGATATCGGACAGCAAAATCAACAAATCTGCCTGAATCAAAGCCGCTACGATTGCAGACAAGGTGTCATTTTCCCCTAAGCCCAATTCTTTAATTTCTGCGGTGGAAATAGTGTCGTTTTCGTTAACAATCGGAATCGCACCCAGCTCGTTTAACTTTTCAAAAGTATTTCTGGCATTCTTCCGGCTGATATCATTCATCATAACGAACTTTGTCAACAAAATCTGAGCGATCGGCTGATGATATTCGGAAAACAGCTTTTGGTAAATTGTCATAAGGCTTGCCTGGCCCACGGCTGCACAAGCCTGTTTCTCGGAAATTTCCGTCGGTTTTTCCTTTAAACCTAACATCTTTCTTCCTACCGCAACCGCACCGGAGGATACCAATACCACTTCTTTTCCGCTGTTACGAAGGTCGGTAAGTAAACGCACAAGGCGCTCCATTTTCTCTAAATTTAAGTGACCGGTTTCCTCATGGGTCAAAGATGAGGAACCGATTTTGATAACGATTCTTTTTTTATCTTTTAAGGCTTCTCTGTAGTCCATGGTGTTTCCCTTTCTGCAACCATGCAGTAACCTGCATTTTTATTAAACGCATCCCGGACGATACCGTTCCGCGATTTTTTCATATACTTTAATTCCGTCTACCGCTGCGGAAACAATGCCGCCCGCGTACCCTGCTCCTTCTCCGCAAGGGTAAAGCCCCGAAACCTTCGACATCAGCGTCTCGTCCCGCTCGATACGTACCGGGGAAGAAGTTCTGGCTTCCACACCGAGAAGTACCGCTTCTTCATCGGCAAATCCCTTTATTTTCTGATCAAAGGCAGTGATACCGTCCACCAGACTTTCGGTAATAAACGCCGGAAGACATTCTTCCAAGGATGTAAGTTTATACGCACCTTTTGTATTCGGAATAATATGCCCTATTGTAACAGAAGATTTGTGATTTAACAAGTCCCCAAAAAGCTGAACCGGAATCTTTCCTTCTCCCGCACGGTAAGCCGCAGCCTCCAGTCTTCTCTGGAACTCCACGCCTGCTAGTACATCCTCCGCATCTCCGCCGAAATCCTCCGGTGTTACGGTAACAATCATGGCACTGTTTGCATTCCGCTCGTCTCTGGCATGATTACTCATACCGTTCACCGTAAGACGCCCTTCTTCGGAAGACGCATTTACCACAAAACCGCCCGGACACATACAGAAGGAATAGATTCCCCTGCCGTTTACTGCTGTGTGGGTCAATTTGTAATCCGCAGCAGGTAATCGGTCCGCAGCATCTCCGTACTGAGCACGGTTAATCAGCTCCTGCTCGTGCTCGATACGCAC
>JAZUBD010000218.1:0-1893 GCA_045638305.1 Lachnospiraceae bacterium | reverse complement strand
GTTGCCTTCCGTAGAGATAAAGCTTGTCCGTGTGGAGAAGAAGGATTACGACCACGGCGGCACCAGAAATCTGGCGGTGGAAAAGTACTCCGATGCGGACTTTTTCCTTTGTATGACCCAGGATGCGGTACCGGCGGATGTGTTTTTGATTGAGAAACTGATGCAATGTTTTAAGGACGATGAGGTAGGTGCGGCGTATGCCAGACAGTTGGCGGCGGAGCATGCGGATTTTACCGAGAGCTTTTTGCGTCTTCATAATTATCCGGCGGAGTCCTGTAAGAAGACGAAGGCAGATAAGGAACGGCTCGGGATTAAGACCTATATGATTTCCAATGCCTGTGCCATGTACCGTAGAAGCCGGTATGATGAACTGGGAGGGTTTGTAACCGACACGATTTTTAATGAAGATATGATTTACGGAGCGGCCTTAATCGAGGCCGGAGATGCCATATGCTATTGTGCGAAGGCGAGAGTATACCATACCCACAATTACGGTCTCACTGCCCAGTTTAAGCGTAGTTTTGATATGGCGGTATCCCAGAGGGATTATCGGTCGGTATTCGGTCAGGTCAGTTCCGAAAAGGAAGGGATTCGCTTTGTAAAGAGTGCCGTAGAGTACTGTACGGCCCAGCGCCGGTACGGTGAGTTGTTTGTATTTTTGATGGAGTCTGCGGCACGTTATGTGGGATTTTTCCTTGGGAAGCATTATAAGAAATTGCCGGAGAAGGTGATTTTGGGATGTACCCTTCAGCCGACATATTGGGAAAAGAAGAAATTTTCTCAAAAAACGAAAAAGACAGAATGTTCTGTTCAAACAGAAACAGAAGAACAATTATCGGAAGGAAGCTACGAGGATATATTGGGGGAGCTTCATGAGATTGAACTCGGTGCATTAAAGTCCTTTGTGAAGCTTTGTAATACTTACGGACTTCGGTATTATGCCATCGGGGGGACTTTGCTCGGTGCGGTCCGTCATAAGGGCTTTATTCCGTGGGATGACGACGTGGATGTGGCTATGCCGAGAACGGATTATGACCGTCTTATCGAATTGATAATGTCCGGAGAAGCACAGGAGCTTTTGGGAGAGGATTACCGGATTGAAAGCTGGCAGACGAACCGGGATTTCAAGAGTTATTTTGCCAAGGTTTGCTCCACAAAGGTAGTGATTGAAGAGCAGCTGCTTGAGGATACCACGACACGGAAGGGATACTTAATCGATATCCTTCCGCTTGACGGTACACCGGATGATGAACTTGCCCGGAAGATATATTATGCAAAGGCGATGGGACTTCGGTTCCTTTGCGGTACTGCCAATGTGCATACAGGCATCCGTACCAGCCGTTCCAAATGGGAGCAGACGGTATTACGGGTAGTGAGAGCATTGCGATTGTATAAGTGGATTGATGTACGTAAGGTGTATCAAAGCATGGACCGTCTGTTTCAAAGGCAGGATGCGGAACATGCGGACTATGCGGGGACGTTAACCGGAGCCTATAAGTTAAAGGAAATTGTACCGAGAAGTTATTTCGGAGATACTTACGACGAGTATACGTTATGGGAGTTTGAGGGGATGCTTCTCAAAGGACCGAAGCACTGTGAGGAGTATCTAACCCATATGTTTGGGGACTATCATAAGCTTCCGCCCGAGGAAGAACGAAAGGTGCATTACAAGCCTTGCATGAAGCATATGACGCCGGAGGAATAAAGGTGATGACGTCCGGTGTTGTGCCGGAGAAGATAGAAAGGAACGGTTCCATGACGGAATTACAGGAAAAGATTTTAGAAATTATGAAAGCCTTTGATTCGGTCTGCCGGGAGCATAATTTGCACTATTATATGTTAGGCGGAACGATGTTAGGGGCAGTCCGGCATAAGGGATTCATTCCGTGGGAT
>JAZUBD010000217.1:0-8646 GCA_045638305.1 Lachnospiraceae bacterium | reverse complement strand
TGTATTTCTGGAAAGAACTTCCCCAGGCGGAAATTGCGAAGCGTCTTAATATTCCTGTGGGAACCGTAAAGAGCCGGTTACATACCGCAAAGCAGAATTTCAAAAAGCAGTATCCGTATCAGACAGAGAAAGTGAAAGGAGAAGAGAGAATGAAGACATTACCGAAAGTATTACCGAATTACACCATAGAAGAGTCCAAAGAGGCACCGTTTTCCGTGAAGTGGGAGGAATTAATCGGTTGGTTTTTGGTGCCGAAGTTAGGCGAATCTTTATCCTGGGGGATGTACGACATGCCGTCAAGGGAGTGCAACCATGTATATGACCTAAAGGTGACAGGAAAGGCTATGGTACACGGCATCGAAGGCGTGGAGCTGACCGCAAGGGAGGCGTCTTACTCCGGGAAAAAGGAAGTCATTAACCGTACCTTTGTGGCACAACTTACGGACACCCATTGCCGGTATCTTGCCACCATGCGTACCGACGGCGATGTAAGAAATTATATTACTTTCTTGGATGGAGAAGAGTTTATGACTTGTTGGGGCTTCGGCGAGAACAATTGCGGAAACGAAACCAACCTATCCCCGAAGGGAGATATCCAGAGAGACGGAAACGTTGTAACCAGTGCGGAGAAGGATTTCTTGCTGGATATTGTGGGCCGTTATAACGTTACCATCGGCGGAAAGACCTATGATACGGTTTGCGTTATGGACATCGAGACCTACAACGCCGGTGTGGTATCGGAGCAGTTTCTTGATAAGAACGGAAGAACCGTCCTGTGGCGTCGCTTTAACCGGGACGACTGGGCCTTTGACCACTACGGAAAGAAATGGTCTGAGCAGTTGCCGGAAAACGATAGGCTGGTGATAAACGGCGTGACTTATGTGGAATGGTATGACTGTATCACAGAATATGTACGTTGATTCCTTAGATAGAGAATAAGCCACTTCTGTTTCGGATGCAGCCACCAAGGAATATGTGCTGCTTCCGGAATCGGAAGTGGCTAATTTATCGGAGTTTACTTTTTCGGTAACGGAGTAACCAAAGCTAACCCTGCGGTGAAGTCTTCCTCTTGGTCATATACTTCAATCTTTTTGGATTCACCGTTTTCGTAGGTCACATAAATATCGGTGTCGATGATGTCAAATTTTATTCCCTCCAGCACCGAAGGGTCTTTGGTTGTTATGGTAAGGGAATCACCTTTTTCGTTTTGAACGGTACCGATGTAATAAGTCTCCCCGTTCGGTTTTTCTTCTTCACGGAAAACCACTTCTTTTTCTTCACTTGGCCAGGATACCATAATGCGTCCGATCCAGCCGGTGCCGGTTGCTGCGTATACGGCGAGATTGCTGCCGACTACAACCGAAAGAGCAACTGCAGCAGCGATAACTCCTTTTTTCATAAGACTTGTTCTACGATTTACGCTTTTTTTCATGTTTGCCACCTTTCTGTAAAGCTCGTAAGGAGCTTTTATGCCGTCAAATGTTGCCTCGTAAAGGCGGTTCCATTCGTCGTTCGTTTCTTTTCTCATTTTATTTTCCGTCATAGTTTGTCTCCTCTAAGCTTTTCTTTAACATTGTTCTTCCGCGCATAAGGCGGATTTGTACATTTGATTTTGAAATACTTACCATTTTTGAGATTTCGTCAACCGAATAACCCTCATAATAATACAGATGAATCACGATGCTGTACTTTGCGGGTAAATGTATCACGGCATCCCAAAGCTCTCGCGCACGGGCGATGGTGTTGTATTCGTTTTGAGATGCTGCGGGCAATTCGTATCCGCTATCATAGAGCTCGTCCAGACTGCTGACCGAATGTCTGCTAAGCTTTCTCCAAAAACTTTTACATTCATTAATCGTCACCTTAATCAGCCATCTGCGAATGTGTTCCTCATCCGAAAATACCATATCGGTTTTTATCAGCTTCAAAAACGCATTCTGAACAGCATCGCTCGCATCCTGCGCATTTTTAGAGTAATTGATTGCTACGCGATATACAGAATCCAAATACTTTTTTGCAACAATCTCAACCTCGGCTGAATCCATCTCTGTTCTCCTTTGTTTCAATTTGAAAAGCTTTTCATATATATAACGTCCGGAACGGCGAAAAAATTACATATAGTTTGGAAAAAGTTTAAAATATGAGTGGTAGGCTAGTAAATACATGGCTTTTATAGCAATACACTTCTTGAAATATAGGCATAATTATGCTATAATTATGTCATAAAAGGGGGTGCAAAGTATGCCGCAGATTATTCCAATCAAAGAGTTGAGAAATACAACAGAGCTTTCAGAACGTTGTCATAAAAAACAGGAACCGGTGTTTGTTACAAAAAACGGATATGGGGATTTGGTAGTAATGAGCATGGAAACTTATGAGCGTTTATTGGATTCGTCTAATATCGATATGGCAATCAAGGAATCGGAAGAGGAAATTGCAAACGGAGCAGAGTTAATGGATGCAAGGGAAGCATTAAGTGCGTTAAGGAGAAAGTATATTGGGTGAGTATGAGGTGAAGGTTTCACCACGGGCTATGCGTGATTTGGATGGCATTTATGCATATATTTTTCAGGAACTTAATGTGCCGGAGACAGCCATAGGAATGATTGAATTATTGGAGTTGGCAATATATAGTTTGGAAAATATACCACAGCGCGGTGCAGAGCGAAAAATTGGTTTGTATGCAAATAAGGGATATCGGCAGCTGTTTATTAAGAACTATACAATCGTATATAAAATAGAGGAAAAGGAAAAAATAGTTGTGATTCATACGGTACGATATACACCGAGTCATTTCTAAGGACTTTGCATATTTGCAATTTGGAAAAATAAATCGAACCGAAAGGGGATTTTAGTATGGCAACAGAACGAAAGTGGGAACGGAGCGCGGGCATTTTGATGCCCATCAGCAGTCTTCCGGGACCGTACGGCATCGGTACTTTAGGTAAGGAAGCCTTTGCCTTTGTGGATTTTGCAAGAGAGATGGAGTATTCTTACTGGCAGGTATTGCCGGTGGGTCCGACCGGTTACGGTGACAGCCCGTACCAGTCCTTTTCCGCCTTTGCGGGGAATCCGTATTTTATCGACCTTCCGACCTTGATTGAGGAGGGACTGCTTTCTGTGGAGGATTGCAGTGAGATAGCATGGGGCGAGAAGCCGGAGACAGTGGACTACGGTGCACTTTATATGGGACGTCGTGAGGTGCTTCATACCGCATATAAGAACAGTAAGCATCAGGATACCAAGGAGTTTAAGGAGTTCTGTAAGAAGAACGAGTATTGGCTACGTGACTATGCGCTGTTTATGGCGATTAAGGATTCCTTCAGCGGTCAGCCGTGGCAGGAGTGGGAAATGCCGCTGCGCTGTCATGAGGAAGAGGCGTTAGCGAAGATGGAGACAAAGCTTTCCGAGGAAGTGGGCTACTACATGTTCTGTCAGTTTAAGTTTGACGAACAGTGGAACCGCCTGCGTGCCTATGCAAAGCGTAAGGGAGTAGCGATTATCGGTGACATTCCGCTGTATATGGCAATGGATTCCGCAGATGTGTGGGCACATTACGATTTGTTTGAGTTGGACGCTCTCCGCAGAGAAATCAATATTGCGGGAGTTCCGCCGGATTTGTTTTCCGCTACGGGGCAGCGTTGGGGCAATCCGCTCTATCGTTGGGATGTAATGGAGGAGCAGGAGTTTGACTGGTGGAGACGTCGTATGGCGATTTCCGCGGCTCGTTACGATGTGATTCGCATCGATCACTTTATCGGTATTGTAAATTATTATTCTATTCCGGCAGAGAGCGAGACCGCCATGACCGGGGAATGGAAGAAAGGTCCTGGGGCGAAGCTGACCAAGATGATTAACGAAGTGGTAGGCGAAGGTAAGATTATTGCCGAGGATCTTGGCGTGGTGACTCAGCCGGTGGTGGATTTGATGGAAGCAAACGAGTATCCGGGCATGAAGGTGCTGGAGTTTGCTCTTGACTGTACGCCGGACAATCCGTATTTGCCGCATAATTACACGTTGACGAATAGTATTGCTTATATCGGTACCCATGACAATGAAACATTGCACGGATATTTGTCCGGCAAGTCCGATTGGGATATGGGACGCATCCGTGAGTATTTCGGTATCGGACGTCAGGAGTCGGTAGAGGATGCGCTGATTCGGGCGACCTACCGTACGCACCTTCATACCGCAATTTTCCAGATGCAGGATTTGTTGGGTCTGGGGAACGAAGCCCGTATGAATTTCCCATCTACTATGGGAAGTAACTGGCAGTGGCGTATGAAGAAGGACCAGTACGAAAAGATCGATGTCCGGAAGTATCAGACCATGGCCTGGATGTATCGCAGACAGAATAAAAATCCGATCTTGCCGGATGAGGAAGAAGAGGAGACAAAGGAGGAAGCATAATGAGCGAAGTTTTAGAAAAAATGCAGACCAGAAGAAGCATCCGAAGATATCAATCCGACATGCTTCCGAAGGATGTGATTGAGAAAATTGTGGAAGCAGGCACCTTTGCAGCAAGCGGAATGAACCTGCAGACACCGGTGATTATTGCTGTGACGAACAAAGAAATCAGAGACAAGATGTCCAAGGCAAATGCCAAGGTGATGGGAAGTGAAAACGACCCGTTCTACGGAGCGCCGGTAGTACTTGTGGTACTGGCGGAGAAGAAAGGTACTTATGTCTATGACGGAAGTCTTGTGATGGGAAACCTGATGTTGGCGGCTCATGAGTTGGGCGTCGGCAGCTGTTGGATTCATCGTGCCAAGGAAGTATTTGAGCAGGAGGAATGGAAGCAGTGGTTAAAGTCTCTGGGACTTAAGGGCGAGTACGAGGGCATCGGAAACTGTGTGCTGGGCTATGTGGAGGGAGAGTATCCGGGCGTATTGCCGAGAAAAGAAGAAAGAGTGTATTTTGTAGAGTAGTTTTTCAAACAGAATCAGTATATTTTTTTAGAGGATGGTTAGGCTATACACATAAATGTGTGAGCCGCCATCCTTTTTGTTTGGAAATCGTCGTAGAAACCGGAGAGTGAAAGGAAGCGGTTCACAGGAATGAGAGGAATAGAGAATGAGAGTGTTAAAAAAGCTTAGAAAGATAGTAGCAACAACGTTGGTTTGTGGTATGATGCTCAGCGGTATGGCGGCCTGTGCCTGCGGGGAGGATTCCGGTAACGGCGGCAATCCGACGCCGGGTGCCGATCAGTCCGGAAGCCAGGGTGGCCAGTCCGGAAGTCAAGATGGTCAGTCGGGCAATCAGGGCAGTCAGTCCGGGGAGGCAAAGAAGATGACACTTACCGTCTGGTCCCCGGCGGAGGATCAGGCACCGATGGAAGGTGTGCCAAACGGACTTCTTGCCAAGTGGTGCGGAGAGTTTGCGAACGAGCATCCGGAGTGGGATATTACCTTTCGGTACGGGGTGTGTTCTGAGGGTGATGCAAGAGATGTGGTAACAAAGGACTTGGATGCGGCAGCGGATGTGTATATGTATGCCAATGACCAGATGGCGACCCTGGTGGGGGCCGGAGCATTGGCGGAGTTCGGAGGTTCTGCATTGGAGACCATTCGAACCATGAATAACGATACCATGTTCCGCAGTGTAACCTACGAGGATGGGGTGTACGGTGTGCCGTATACGCCGAATACGTTGATTTTGTATTACAATGACGAAATGTTTGACGAGGATGAAGTAAAGTCGTTGAATACTATGCTGGAAAAGGATTTAGGAAAAGGTGTGGCTGCATTTGCAATGGATTTGACCGATAGCTGGTATATCGAGCAGTTTTATTATGCGGGCGGGTTTACCCTGTACGGACCGGACGGGACGGATGAAGCGGCCGGAACTAATATCGGTGATTTCGGCTTTGTAACGGAGTTTCTGGTGGATTTGGTGAAGAATCCGAAGTTCCACAAGGAGTCCGGAGACGATTCCATTACCCGTCTTGCAAACGGGACCTTAGGTGCTTTGGTATCCGGTTCCTGGAAGGCCAGCGCCGTTAAGGAGGCATTGGGAGACGACTTTGAGACAGCGGAGCTTCCGTCCGTGACCTTTGACAACGGGGTATCCGGTGTGATGCGTCAATTCACCGGTTCTAAAGCGGTGGGTGTAAATCCTCGGAGCGAAAATATGGCAGCGGCAGTGGCCCTTGCGTTATACCTTGGTAGCGAGAGTGTGCAGAGAGATCGTTTTGAGTACCGCGGAGTGACTCCGGTGAATGTAAATCTTGCGGAGTCCGAAGAAGTATTGGAGAGTCCGATTGCGGAGGCGGAAAATGCGGTAGTAATGCATACCTCCGTAGTACAGCCGACGGTGCCGGCCATCTCCAACTGGTTTAAGATTGTGGAGACCTTTGCGGAGGAGATTTATAACGGAACCATCACGAAGGAAAATGCGGCAGAACGTACCAAGCAGTTGGAAGAAGCGTTGAATGCCGGAACAGGGTTTTAAAAAGAGCGTATTTGAAACTATAGCGGAGGTAAGGAGGCAGTATGAAAAAGGCGAAAAAAATCAGAGCCGTCGGCGAGGCAGGCTTTTGGGAGTCTTGGGGAAAAGGTGATCTTTTTACTAAGCTGTCTCTCCTTGTGCCGGGCCTGGGTAATATTCGGAGAGGGCAGATTGTAAAAGGAACGCTGTTTTTTCTTCTTACGGGTGCCTATATTGTGTACTTCTGGGGTGCCGGGCTGTCCGTGCTCCGAAAGCTGCCTACGTTGGGAACGAAAACCCAGGAGAAGGTATGGGATGATGCCCAGGGAATCTTTGTGTACGAACCGGGCGATAATTCGCTTCTTATCCTGCTCTCCGGTGTAATTTTTGTATTTCTCACCCTGGCGTTTCTGCTGTTTTTGCGGGCGGCGGTACGTTCCGCTTATTATGCGGAGGAACTCTTCCGGGCGGGACGCAGGGTGCCGAATTTCCGGGAAGAAATCGAGATGCATTTTAACGGAAGATTGCATCGGACGTTACTTTCACTGCCGGTGTTGGGTGTGCTTATCTTTACCATACTTCCGTTGGTATTTATGATCAGTATGGCCTTTACCAATTATGACAGAGACCATCAGGTACCGGGAAAACTGTTTACCTGGGTGGGACTGGATAATTTCCGGACCGTACTGGATTTTGATGGAGCATTCGGAAAGACCTTCTGGCCGATTTTAGGGTGGACTTTTACTTGGGCGATTTTTGCAACGTTCTTGAATTACATTTTGGGAATGTTGCTGGCGATTTTGATTAACAAAAAAGAGATACGATGGAAGGGTTTTTGGCGGTTCTGCTTTATCCTATCCATTGCGGTGCCGCAGTTTGTTACCCTTCTTACCATGCGGACGCTTTTGCAACCAAACGGTGCGGTGAATGTGCTGTTTCGGGAATGGGGACTTATCGCACAGGATGCGGCGTTGCCGTTTTTTACGGACGCCACCTGGGCCAGAGTGACCATTATTCTTGTGAATATCTGGGTGGGCGTGCCGTATACGTTGTTGACAACCACGGGTATTTTGCAAAACATCCCTACGGAGCTTTATGAGGCGGCAAAGGTGGACGGTGCCAATGCCCGGGTGACCTTTTTAAAGATTACCCTGCCCTATATGCTTTTTGTGACGGCACCGACGTTAATTACTACGTTTATCAACAACATCAACAATTTCAACGTCATCTTCCTGTTGTCCGGCGGTGCTCCGGCCACGCTTGAGTATTATCGGGGAACGGCGGGAAAGACGGACCTTTTGGTAACATGGCTGTATAAGCTGACCATCGATAACAAGGATTACTGCTACGGTGCGGTCATCGGAATTTTGACTTTCGTGATTTCCATTGTGATTTCGTTGGTGGCGTACCGGAGAACAGCGGCCTACAAAAATGAGGAGGGATTCCAATGAAAAATAGTTCAGCAAGAAGAAAGAAAAGGTTGCGTACCGTGCTCTTGCATGTTTTCCTTGGAGTGCTGGCAACAGTCTGGCTCTTCCCGATTTTATGGATTGTTATGACTTCTCTGAGGGGAGAAGCCGGGTCCTATTTTACCACGTTCTTTCCGAAGGAAATCACCTTTACAAATTTCACGCGACTGTTTACGGAAACGGATGTACTGAATTTCCCGCGGTGGTTTTCCAATACGCTCATTGTGTCGATTTTTACCTGCATTATTTCTACGTTTTTTGTGCTGGCGGTGTCCTATTCCATGTCCCGCATGCGCTTTAAGCTCAGAAAGCCTTTTATGAATGTGGCTTTGGTGCTGGGGATGTTTCCGGCATTTATGTCCATGATTGCGGTGTATTATATCCTGAAGGGAATTAATCTGACCGAGGGTGTCATGAAGCTGGTGGCACTGGTGCTGGTGTATTCCGCAAGTACCGGTCTGGGCTTTTATATCGCCAAAGGTTTTTTCGACACCATACCGAAAAGTGTGGACGAGGCTGCCATGATTGACGGGGCGTCTCGGTTCAAGATTTTTTATAAGATTACGGTGCCGCTTTCAAAACCGATTATCGTGTATACGGTGATTACGTCTTTTTTGGCGCCGTGGTTGGATTTTATTTTTGCGAGAGTAATCGCCGGAGCCGACAGCCGGTATTATACGGTGGCCATCGGACTTTGGAGTATGTTAGAGCGAGAATATGTGTACCATTATTACACCCGGTTTGCGGCAGG
>JAZUBD010000216.1:0-1594 GCA_045638305.1 Lachnospiraceae bacterium | reverse complement strand
AATACGATGCTGCTTCTTGTAGAAATCGGTTTCAAGGAGAGGCTTGATGCCTTCGTTTGTTACGGTTTCGTCATAAACGTACTTGGTAACTACACGACCCTTTAACAGGTGCTCGGAAACGATTTCTGGAACATATTCCGGCTTCACCATGGAATAGAAGGTTGCTTCCGGATAAACAATCATAATTGGGCCGAGAGCACAAAGACCATGACAACCGGTCTGTACAATGGCAACTTCTTCGGTCAGGCCGTTCTTTTCCAGTTCAGCCTGTAATGTTTTCATAATCTCCTGGCATCCGGAGGAAGTACATCCGGTTCCGCCGCAGACTAACACATGAGAACGATACATTTGTTTTCCTCCTTATTTCATAACATTCTGAATTGTGTATTCAGAAATAACCTGGCCGCGGATGAGGTGCTTTTCAACAACTTCCAGAGCCTTTTCAGGTGTCATCTTTACATAAGTAACCTTTTCCTTACCAGGAGCGAGAACCTCAACGATTGGCTCGTACTGGCAAAGACCGATACAACCGGTCTGGGTAACGGTAACGCCTTCTACCTTCTTTTCTAAAACAGCATTGGAAAGAGCGGTAAGAACAGGTCTTGCGCCGCTGGCAATACCACAGGTAGCCATACCAACAACTACTCTTGTATCAGTAGCGGACTCGGAACGAAGACCAACCTGACCCTGCATCTTTTCGCGGATAGCTTTTAATTCTTCAAGAGACTTCATAATAAACCTCCAATTTTGATTAGATATTTGTCTGCCCCTGATTCACTTCGGATTCATTTTCGGACAGATATTGTTGTAAATATGCAGAAACCTCAGGGACATCAAAAGGAATGTCGCCTAAAATTTCTTTGAACTCCCTTGTGTCAAGGGTGAATTGCCGTTCATCGTATTTATATATGTAGAGAAAATCACATTCCGGATGCATGACAATGAGCTGGTGAATGGTTGCATTCATGTCGCCGAGAGGCATACGGTCGATGTGGGAGAGTCCGAAGACTGCACATACGGTTGTACCTACGCCCGGCTCAGACTGAATGGAGAAGCTTCCCCCGGTGGCTTCTGCTGCCATTTTGAAAAACGGAACTCCCAAACCAACCTTGCGGGTGGTGCGGGTAGTGTAGAACGGGTCGGTAACACGGGCAACCTGTTCTGCAGTCATGCCACAGCCATCATCAATAATGGAAATGATGATTTTGTCATTTGTGCTTTGAATGTCCACGGAGATGGTAACCAGAGCGGCTCCCGCCTTGGTGGAATTTTCTGCCACATCCAATACGTGAAGGGATAATTCGGTCATCATATTATGCGTACTTAGCTAAGATCTCGTCGAGATCGTCTACTGTGAGTCTGCCGTATACGTCGTCATTTACTGTGAGTACAGGAGCCAGACCGCAGGCACCGATACAGCGGCATGCTTCTAAGGAGAACTTGCCGTCAGGAGTACATTCGCCTCCTGCAATGCCAAGCTTATCCATAAGTGCGTTGTATAAATCAGCGGAACCCTTTACGTAACATGCAGTACCTAAACATACAGAGATTTTGTACTTGCCCTTTGGATATAAGGCGAACTGTGCGTAGAAAG
>JAZUBD010000215.1:0-1247 GCA_045638305.1 Lachnospiraceae bacterium | reverse complement strand
CATGGTATAAAACACCGTCTCCGTGGAAGAGCAAATTAAGGACGTCACCTTCCCCAGATAAGAGTCCGGTCCGTATTCCTTAAAAATGTCCAATACAAGCCCCGTAGCCGCCGAGGAGGAAAACATCTTTACCACCACAAGCGGCACCAGTTCCCCCGGAAACGCAAACACTTCCGCTACAGGTGACAACCATCCTGCCAGCGCCTCTAAAAAGCCGGAGGCCCGCAGCATTCCCACACCGGTCATGAGTCCGATTAAAGTAGGCAAAATCCCAACGGTTACGTGAAATCCGTCCTTTGCCCCCTCCGTAAACTCCTTGTAGATATCGGTCTTTGTCACCAGTCCATACCCAATCATATAAAACAGCAGCAACGGAATACAAAAATCCGAAAGATACATCAGAAGCTCCATTACATCTTCTCCTTTCGTTCCGTTAACTTAACGAACAGCACCGCCGCCAACGTACTTACCGCCGTCGCCACAATCGCAGGCCCCACGATTTCCGCCGGATTTACCGAGCCGTACTGACTGCGATAAGCAATGATATTCACCGGTATCAGTTGCAGGGAAGAAATATTGATAATCAAAAACGTACACATGGCATGGGAAGCCACTTCTTTTTTTCCTCCCTGCGCAAGGTTCAGCTTCTGCAGTTCTGCCATGGCTTTTAACCCAAAGGGCGTAGCCGCCCACCCAAGCCCCAGAAGATTCGCCAGAAGATTGGAAGCGATGTAGTCATTTGCCTTTGCATCCGCCGGCACATCCGGAAACAAAAAACGCAGTGCCGGCCGCATCACCCTCCGGAATTTTTCCGTCAATCCCGCCGCCTCGGCAATTTTCATCATACCGGTCCAAAGCGCCATCACTCCCAGCATAGTGATACAAAGCTCCACTGCCTCTTTGGAGGAATCGATTGCCGCATTTCCCACCTCCTGTACATGGCCGGTCAGGGTTCCGTACACCACAGCAATCAAGATCATTCCGCCCCACAAAAAATTTAACATAGGCTCTCCGAAAACAAACTTTATCTCAATGTATGCAACCGATTGTCCTCCAATGTCAAAAAAGGTGCAACCCCAAACGGTTTACACCTTTTTCCTGTCTGTTATTCTTACTGTATCTGTTATCTTAAAAGCTCCACAACCTCAGAAAACCTCATGCCGTGGGATGCCTTAATTAACACGGTACTACCCTCCGGAAGCAACGTCTCCGGTGCGGTAGTTAGTACCGACAGCAACTCTTCTCTT
>JAZUBD010000214.1:0-1379 GCA_045638305.1 Lachnospiraceae bacterium | reverse complement strand
CGGTTCCAAACCTACCGCCTGCATCTTCTTACGGTAAAACTCAACGTTATGATAGACATGATTTACTGTCTTCACAAGACGCTTCCCTTGCAGATGACGCATTTCATCTCTGCTCATACATTCTTTTGCTTCATTCCAAATCATCGGTTTCTCCTTCCGCAGTACTCTGCGATTTTACAAAAATCAAATTTCAATCAGATTACATCTCATATCCTACAAGGAATGCTTTCTTGTTTAACTCTACGGTCTTCGGCGGTACGGTAGCTTCGATTGCATTAAGCCACTGCTCCTTGGTAAAATCCATATGCTTTGCCGCAACGCCCAGAACGATTACGTTAAACACCTTGGAATTACCAAGCTTTAATGCTTCTTCCTGTGCATCTACGGAATATACCTGATGCTCCTTAGAAAGATCCTCGATAATGTTCTCCGGATACTGCGCCGCACCGGTTACCACGGTAATCGGCTCGATGCGACGATCATTGATAACCATTGCACCGTTCTTCTTTAAAAAGTGTGCATAACGAAGTGCCTCCAGGCGCTCAAACGCAATGAGAACATCTGCCTGTCCTTCTTCTACAATCGGCTCCGCAACCTTCTCGCCGTAACGAACGAAGGTAACTACACTTCCGCCTCTCTGTGCCATACCGTGAACCTCGGAAAGCTTTACGTCAAAGCCTGCCTCTACGGTAATATTTCCTAAAATACGGCTGGTAAGCAGGGTACCCTGACCGCCCACACCGACAATCATAATATTTCTCGTGGTCATAGTCTTCTCCTCCTTATCTTGCCTTCTTCTCGATTGCATCAAACTTACAAAGCTGCATGCAAAGTCCGCAGCCGTTACACATGGTTGCATCAATTGCGATGGTGCCGTCCGCATTCTTCGTGAGAGCCGGACATCCCGGTCTTAAGCACATGCCGCACTTCTTACACTTATCACTGTCCGGAATACAAACATCCGGGAATACATTGCCCTTTAAGAGTACGCACGGAGACTTGGTAATGATAACGGAAACATCGTCTCTTGCGGTCTCCTCCTTAATGATACGCTCAAGCTCTGCGGTATCAAAAGCATTTACCTCTACCACATGCTCAATGCCGATGGCCTTACAGAACTGTACTAAGTTCACAGCCTTGGTGGTCTCGCCCATAAGGGTCTTACCGGTAGCTGCGTGGTCCTGATGACCGGTCATACCGGTGGTGGAGTTATCTAAAATCATAACCGTACCGGTACCCTTGTTGTATACCATGTTAATCAGGGAATTTACACCGGTGTGCATGAAGGTGGAATCACCGATTACGGCAACCCAATTCTTAATGTAATCCTTACCCTTTGCCTTTTCCATACCGTGAAGAGTGGAAATACTTGCACCCAT
>JAZUBD010000213.1:0-6802 GCA_045638305.1 Lachnospiraceae bacterium | reverse complement strand
ACCTTCTCGTATATTTCAAATGCGCTATCCTCTGCGGTCATATGTGCATTTACAATGGTGCTTTTGGTTTCGCGGGCAAGCGCAATTTTTAATTCCTGGTAGCCGGTAAAGCCTAAATGCTGCGAGAAGCGAACGATGGTTGCCTCACTGCAGGTGGCTTTTTCCGCAAGCTCCACGATAGAAAGGGGCAAAATTTCTCCCGGATGCTCTAAAATCCAGTGGGCAACTTTTTTTTCCGCCTTTCCCATTTCATCTAATAAAACTTTGATTTTTAAAGTGACTTTATTCATACGTATCTCCAAGTGTAGACTTTGGAATGATTTATCGTTTCATTTTCTACTGCACATTTTATTGAAACTATGTGTAAAAATTTGAAAAAATTTTTCAATTAAATTGTATCATACGGTGCGCTGTTTTGTCAATTCTTTTTTCTTCGAGAGAAATTGGGGCGTCGTGTTACACTTCCATAAATTTATTTCTATTCCTATAAAAGGAAAAAACAATCCATAATTCGATTTTTGCACGCCGCTTTTTATTGGATTATTTTTTCAGCTCCGCTACAAATTTATCTACATAAAAATCTTCTTTAATATATTCGTGTTTGCCTTCAAAAATCGTAAAGTCCATCCGGCTTTTGTCCGGCAAGGAAGCAGAAAGCTTATCAAATTGCATTTGTACGTTTCCGGGTACAAATGTGCGGTCAACATCACCGATAGCAAGGCACAGATACCGGGGATACACAAGCTGGGCAACTTCATTATCCAGGAAGGTCTTCCCTGAATGCAGCCAAGTCCAATCGGGTCTTGCATAGGCAAAACGATCGTTGTACTGACAACAGGAAAGCGCACTACGGATACGCGTGTCGGCAGCGGCAACAAATAAGGTATAAAATCCGCCGTAGGAAAGACCTGTCATGCCAATTCTGTCTGTATCAATATTCTCTTTGGCAACAAAGTAGTCAATGGCCTTACGGATGCCATACACTTCGATAGCCGTAATGGAAGAGCCAAGCTGCTTTAACTTGCAATCCATGTTCTCCCGGTTATACTCCGGTTTCGTTCCCGTGGGGCTCCACAAAAGAAGCTGCGGAGCAAAAACATTGATACCCCGGTTAAATATCCGCATGACCATATCGTTATAGTTTCCGCTTCCACCTTTGAAAAAGCCGGAAGCAACTTCGGGCGTGCCCGCACCACCGTGCTGCACAATGGAAAACGGGAGCTTTTCGGATGTATTGTGTTCAAAATATATGCCGTAAAACTGGATGCCGATAGGCAGGGTAAACAGCATACGGTAAATTTTGCCCTTCGCTTCTTCGTAAATAAGGGTTTTCTCAACTGTGGGAAGGCCATCATCCGGCTCTGTAAGCGGCCAACCCAGCATTGTCAAAAATTCCTTGCGATAGATTTCGGGATTCGACAGAATTTCTTTGCCCCGTGCCTCGCGCAAAACGGTGGCTTCTGCCTGCTTTTTGGAAAGCAGAGCCTCGAGGGAATTTACATAGGCTTGGGTAGGGCAGGCCGTTAAAGTGAAACCGGAAACCACGTACCAGCTTTCTGCGTGGATAAAACTGGCACCGGGAACGCAGGACAATTTTTACTTCCAGGGGGACTGCTTTACGTATAGCACAAAGGCTACCGAGCCGGACAATTATTTTAAGGACGGTCGTCGTGCCCTCCATGTGTACCCGGATTTTGATAATACAGAGTGGCAACAGGTCGTGGCTGTCTTTTCAACGCCGACTGAAGCGGCCTATTATCATATTATGCTGCGTTGCAGCGGCAAAGACTACAAAAGAGCAGCACTGTTTCTGACAGATGAATTTTGTGTCTTGCAGACATTTGATGATGTTGCCTTCGACCGGTTGAATGCACAAGATACCGCATTTTGTGCGTGTGTTCGAAAATTATACAGTAACGACAGCTTTATGGATCAGAATGCGGTGCGGGTAGGGCGAGAAACTTTGAAACGGAAACTACAAAAAAGGAATAAATAGATTAAGATGAGAAAGACGCAAAATGACATAGTGCATTTGGCGTTTTTCTTTTTGCAGCTTTTTCCAAAAATTAAATTTGTGATATACCAAAAACGCTGTGAAGCGCATTTTTCAAGGCTTTGGGCGACATCTTTTCTTTTTCCCATTCTATCTTGAAATCGTAGTAAAATATATACGAGCCCGAAAAGAGCATAGAAAGGAGATTGATTTATGAGAAATCAAAAAGGAAATTTAGTAGAAGCGATGGAATTTTTTCCACCGCCGCCGGAGCAGAATTTCGGATATCCCTGCTTGCCAAATGCAAACAAAGAGCTGATGGAACCAATGGAGTTCTTCGACAGACCGTCTCTAAACGTTCAAAGCAAAGTCGATTTGCAAATGTCGAAAAACGAGGCTATGGCAGAGACAAAGGTAATGCCCCTTGCGTTTTTGAATATGGCGGACAAGAGTGAGGGGGTAGACATAATCTTGGAAAATGAAAGCTTCTTATCGCCGGCCGCTTGCATAGTGAAGCCTGCGGAGGAGGATCCCTCTAAACTAAAACTAAGGATGGTAAAAAAGGCACAAAAAATCACGGCGTACGGAACAAAGGAAAAGCTGCTGCAGAAGGAAAGCTTTCTTGTAGTACAAGAAAAACTGCACAGGTATATCGGATTTTACTATGCTGGGTGCAGCAGACAAGATGCGGCAAGGCTGTTTTTGGTACATTGCCGGGACGAGGTGGCGGAAGTCGGAATACCGAAACAGGTGCAGGACGGTATAGAGCTCTTATTTATGGAGCCGGATATACATGTTCGACCGGAAGACATTCCAAGAAATCTTTTATCTCTTCAAAACGGGGTGTTAAATATTTATACAGGGGTTCTGAATCCACATTCTAAGGATTTTTGGACATTGTATGGTATAAACGGCCGGTATTTGCCGGACATGCATCTTGCAAGCCCGGTGTTTGACGCTTTTTTGAAGACTGTCACAGGCGGAGACGGTGCTTTGGCACAAAGAATCCTGGAATTTATCGGGTATGTACTTTCGCCCGATATGAACGCAAAGGTGTTTTTTGTTCTGCAAGGCGTGCCGAATTCGGGGAAAAGTGTGCTTACTACGCTCTTGACGAATCTTTTTACGGAAAATGCCGTTGTGACGCTGGATGCGCACGTGTTCAGCGACAAATATTCGATTTCAGAGCTGGTGGGTAAAGCACTTTGTATTTCACCGGACTTACCGGCGGCACCGCTTGATGAAAAAGCGGTCAGTAAAATTAAGCAGATTACAGGAAACGATGTAGTTTCCTCTAATCGGAAGTATGAAAGCTATGTCTCCTTTCGGTGCAACGCAAAAATTATACTGGTCACGAATCATCCGATCCTCACACGGGGGAATGACAGCGCATTCGAAGAAAGGATTGTTGCCATTCCTTTCAGGCATTCCGTACCAAAGGAGAAACAGGACAGAATGCTTATACCGAATCTGCTTTCGGAGCGAGATGCCATCATTACAAAGGCAATCCGTGCGTACTATACCCTTGCACAAAACTGTTATCGGTTTACGGGGAATTATCCCGTAAATGAAGTGACGGCAGACGTATGTGAAAGCACAACAGACGTAAGCGTAAGGATTTATCAATTTGTGCGGCAGATGTTTGAGAAAGCGGAAGACGGTGTGGTGTTTACCGAGGAAGCATGTCAGAAATATTGCGACTCTAATCCGAGGATTTCCGTAAATGAATTTTCGCAGTATTTTAAATCTTTTGCAGAAGAAATACATGGCGGCAGGAAGGACAGAAAACGGATGGAAGGGGCTGTAAATGCAACAAGCTGTATTGTTGGAATGCGGTGGAAACCAACCGAGACAGAATAGGAGGAACTATGGAAAAAGGAAATTTAAAGCTCAGGCGACATGTAGACGGTACGTATCAGACACTATTTAAAACAAGGCATGGACGGAAAGTATACTGTAAGCTTCAGCTTATGGGAGAAGCTGTGCGGATAGAAACATGCTTTTATGTGGACAGACCCATGCAAAGCGGGAAATATTCCGTTCCGCAAAAGTGGAACGCCGTCAGCTTTCCGCAGACAGAGCTTCTTCGGATGATGGAACGCATGCTGGATGGGAAGTTTTATGATGTGACAACGGAGAATACATATCTCTGCAGTACGGAGGACTATATAAAAGAGATGCTGGGTGTAAAGACAAAATACAAGTTTTTGATTTTGGTCCGCCAAGGCAATGTTTTGAAAACAAGACTGAAAAACAGGGCGCATCGAGGGATTTATCTGGAAATACAAGCGTTAACGGACGGGAGAGGTACAATTTACGCTTGCTATTATGACAGAAAGTATAAACGAAACGGCGCTTTGATTACGCCCCAAGGCCTTCACACCGTGTTTTTCGAGTATAGTCGGGAAAACATCCTCAAAATTGTAAATGAAGAGCTAAACTGTGATTTTACGGACGTTCTGATTACAGAGAACATACCAGATTTTGCCGAAACAGACCTTCCCTTATGCGGTGCAATATAAGGGATAACGCATATACTGGTAAGAAAGGAGGCTTTGAGAAATGAAAGAGGAGAAAAAGTATACATATCCCGTTACGGAACAAACGCGGATGACGGCAGAAGAGAGGGAGCGCGCCGAGGAAGAAATTGCAGAGGCGCTGTATCGGATATTTACGAAACAGGCCTAGCCTGACAGGAGTTAACCGAAGGGGCGAAAGGAGGTGAGAAAAATGGCCATTGCCCTATATGCACGAAAATCCATAGAACGCGAAAACTCCATTTCCTGCGAAACCCAGCTCGAATACTGCAAAGCCGCCATAAAGCCGGAGGAAAGAGGCGAAGCGCTTTTGGAGTATGTGGATAACGGTTTTTCGGGCGGCAACGTAAACCGCGACGGCTTCCAATGCATGATGCGGGAGGTGGAACGTGGGAGAATCCGCAAAATCATAGTATACAGGCTGGACCGTATAAGCCGCAGCCTTGCGGATTTTGTTAATATTCTCGCAACGCTGAAGAAGCACGGCGTAGAATTTGTAAGCTCGCAGGAAGCGTTTGATACCACCACGCCCCACGGCGAAATGTTCGTAAAGCTTCTTGCCGTGTTTGCGGAATATGAGCGGCAAAGCATCGTAGAAAGGGTGCGGCAGGCGTATACGCATCGCTCGGAAATGGGAATTTATATGGGCGGCAGAAGACCATACGGTTTTTGCCTCTCTGCGGCAGAGGTGCACGGCATCCGCACGAAGGTGCTGGAGCCGGTAGCGGAGGAAGCCGGTCAGATTCAGTACATATTCGAAGCCTATGCCGTGGCGGGCGTTACCTTGCGGCGACTTATGGATGACCTTATGGCGAAAGGAATGCAGCCGACAGAAGGAAGCTGGTCCACAGGGAAGCTTTCCACCATACTGCGAAACCCCATATACGTGCGTGCAGACAACGATGTATACACATTTTTGGAGAAACAAAACACGCAGATTGCAAGCGATATTTCGGAATTTGACGGTACGCGCGGCGTACAACTGTACGGTAAAACCGGACACTCTGCCGTTGATTGGTCGGATATACGGGCAGTGGTCATGCCGCACCAAGGACTTGTTCCCTCCGAGGTGTGGCTTGCGTGTCAGAAAAAACTTGGGAAGAACCGACAGATCGGCAATGCCGCCAGTAACACCACCAGCTGGCTCGGCGGTATTGTGGCGTGCAAAAAATGCGGCAGAACCATGACGGTGACAAAGGGGGGCATGCGAAAGGACGGCACGCGGACGCGGTATTTTAGCTGTACCGGGAAATCTCATAACCGGATTTGCACAGGGCCGGGTGTTACCGTCCATGCATCGGAGCTTGAGAATATGGCGGATGCCTTGATTGCCAAAAAACTGGAGAGCCTGAAAGGACATCGTCGGAAAAGAAGAGCGGATGCAGAAGGGAAAATCAATCTCCTGAAGAACCGAATGACAGAAATCCGAAAAATGCAGGAAAGACTCTCTGACCGTCTTCTTTGCGAGGAGCTGACGCCGGTGCTTTTACAGCTTTTAAATGAGAAGGCAACGGCGCTTTCCGAGGAAGAAGCTGCCCTCAGGATGCAGATTGAAAAGCTGGAAAATGCGGAAAGCGAAATTTCCGATATCATCAGCTTTGCGGAAGAATGGAAAACGGCATCCTACGAGGAAAGGAAAGCCGTCACAGCGCTTCTCATCCATAAAATCTATATCTCAGCGGACGGAAGCGCGGAAGTGGTCTGGAACGTGTAATTCCATTACTGCATTTAAACCAAAATAACGGATAATTAAAGCCTATATGGGCAAAACTTTTCAGTAAAAGATGTAAAACATTGACTATTCGTTACGAATGTGATATAATTTACAAAACGAGCAATGCAAGGAGAAAACGAATGGAACGGAGAAACGGAAAAATCATTGCAGGTAAGGCAGGGGGAACAGCGGCGAAGGGAGCGGAGACGTATAAGCTTTCCGTTCCCACGGCATGGGTAAAACAAATGGATATCGGAGAAAGTCAGGAGATAGAGCTCGCTTTTGACGGAAAAACGATCACGATACAAAAACGCCTTGCGCCAAAAGCTTTTGTGCAGGAGAAGAGAGCGCTGGGACACGACGTGAAAAAAATATCCTTTTATAACGGAGACGTACTGTGCAGCAATATTTATGCGGATTTTACAGATAAAACGTTGCGGGTGGAAAGCTTTGCGGAGGATGCGGTAAAGCTGCCTTTCGGAAATATGCCGTTGCCCACATGGGAAGCCTTTGAAGGATTTCTGACGGAACGATGCATATCGAAAGACCGCTCCGGTC
>JAZUBD010000212.1:0-5434 GCA_045638305.1 Lachnospiraceae bacterium | reverse complement strand
CATGGACCAGTTGTTGTGCTTACCGGAACCGTTTACGCCCGCAAACGGCTTCTCGTGAAGCAGACATTCCATACCGTGACGATTTGCCACCTTCTTCATAACCTCCATAATGAGCTGGTTATGATCGGTCGCAATATTGGCAATATCATAAATCGGAGCCAGCTCATGCTGTGCCGGAGCCGCCTCATTGTGCTGGGTCTTGGCGGTAATGCCAAGCTTCCACAGCTCTACATTTAACTCCTTCATGAAGGAAGCTACCTTTTCCTTTAAGGTACCGAAATAGTGGTCGTCCATTTCCTGACCCTTCGGCGGCATGGCACCAAACAGGGTACGCCCCGTAAAGATAAGGTCTTTTCTCTTTAAAAACTTTGCACGGTCAACGAGGAAATACTCCTGCTCCGGGCCTACGGAACAGGAAATGCTCTTTACATCATCGTTGCCGAACAGTTTCAAAATACGGAGTACCTGGGTATTAAGCGCTTCCATGGAACGAAGAAGCGGGGTCTTCTTATCCAAAGCTTCTCCCGTATAAGAACAGAAGGCCGTCGGAATACAAAGAGTAACTCCTGCTGCATCCTCACGGACAAAGGCGGGAGAGGTACAATCCCATGCGGTGTAACCACGCGCCTCGAAAGTCGCACGAAGTCCGCCGTTCGGGAAACTGGAAGCATCGGATTCGCCTTTAATAAGCTCTTTTCCGGAAAACTCCATCATAACTTTACCGCCCGGTGCCGGAGTAATAAATGCATCGTGCTTCTCCGCGGTAATACCGGTCATCGGCTGGAACCAATGAGAATAGTGGGTTGCCCCCTTCTCAATTGCCCATTCCTTCATGGCATTGGCCACCACCTCTGCCACCTGGGCATCCAACTCTTCCCCGTTTTCAATTGTCTTTTTTAATGCTGCATATGTTTCTTCCGGAAGGCGCTCCGCCATGACACTGTCGTTAAACACGTCTATTCCGAAAAAATCCGTCACCTTTTCTGACATACCGGTAATCTCCCTCATTTTAATCAATTACTTATTCTTAATCATAACATCCAGCTGGTTGAACGGAATGCTGATGCCGGCAGCGTCGAATTTCTCCTTAATCTGCTCGGTAGCTTCCCACTTTGCGGTCCAGTAATCTTCTGCCTTTACCCAGAAACGAAGGCCCACATCAATGGAGCTGGCTTCATAACTGTTCACATAGACCTGTACCGGATGTGCTTCATCTTCAAAAGAATACTCCAAATCGGAACCGATGTCAAATAAAATCGTTTTCACTTTCTTAATATCACTGCCATAATCTACGGAGGCAAGCAAATCCACACGGCGGGTAGGTTCATGGCTGACATTCACCAAATCACTGTTGGAAAGAGAGCCGTTCGGCAATACTACCAGACGATTATCCGTAGTAAGAAGCTTCGTATAGAAAATATCAATACCGGTAACCGTACCTTCCAATCCCTTTGCTACGATATAATCACCGATTTTAAACGGCTTCAAAATCAGGATTAAAACGCCGCCTGCAAAATTGGAAAGACTGCCCTGCAAAGCCAGACCGATTGCCACACCGGCAGAACCGAGAAGAGTTATAATCGATGTGGTATTAATGCCGATGGTGCCAACCAATACAACAAGCAAAACACCATGCAACAAAATACGAACCAAAGACATCAAAAAGCTCTGTACTCCGTCATCCACCTTGCCCTTTTCCAATGCATGTTTGGTCACCTTTAAAATCAGCTTAATTACTTTTTTCCCGATAAACCAGATTAAAAGCGCCACTACAATAAGCTTCACAATTTCAAATGCCTTCGGCCATGCCGCTGCTAAAAAGGATTCCAAAACCGAAAAATCCACCTTTTCTTTCAATGCGTCCATCTTTTGTTCCTCCTAAAACTAATTATTCTTTTTTATCTTTCCCACCGTTTTTCCGGAAGTCTTTTTCGCCGGTGCTTTCTCTTCCGCCGGCTTCGCTTTACACGTCTTCTTATCGGTTGCCTTTGTGCCCTTCTTCACCGCCGGCTTCTTAGCCTCGGTTTTCGTCTTTTCCTTCGGCTCGGCCTCCTCGCAAGAGAATACCAGCATGGACAGTCCCGGAATCGCAATCTCGATGGAATTGTCACGGTTGTTCCAATTTACCGGTTTGGAAGTCTTCACACGAGGATTGCCCTCACCGCTTCCTCCGAACTCCGGCTTGCTGCTGTTAAATATCTCCTTAAACTTTCCGGCAAACGGTACGCCCACACGATACTCCGTATGAGTTACCGGTGTAAAGTTACATACCACAAGGAGCTGTTCCTTGCTCTCCCTTCCGCGACGAAGGAACGTAATAATACTACGATCCGCATCCATGCAGTCAATCCACTCAAAGCCCTCCTGCACATAGTCGCCCTCATACAATGCCGGATGAGAGGTATACAAGTGATTCAATGCCTTGTAATAGGCCTGCATCTGACGATGGGACTCATACTGATCAATCAGCTCCCACTCCAGACTCTTTGCCTCATTCCATTCCGCAAACTGAGCAAAATCCTGGCCCATAAACAACAATTTCTTACCCGGATGCGTCATCATATAACCGTAGGCCGCACGGAGATTATCAAACTTCTGCTCATACGTACCCGGCATCTTATTTACCATGGAACCCTTGCCGTGAACAACCTCATCGTGAGAAAGTACCAATACAAAATTTTCACTGTGAGCATACAAAATGCTGAAGGTCAGCGCTCCCTGATTGCCCTTGCGGTATACCGGGTCGGACTTCATGTAGTTGGTAAAATCGTTCATCCAACCCATGTTCCACTTATAATCAAAGCCAAGGCCGTCGTCTTCCACCGCGTGGGTCACCTTCGGCCATGCCGTAGACTCTTCTGCAATCATAACCACGCCCGGATTGCGCTTCTTCATCATGGAATTGAGATGCTTGAATAACTCAATTGCCTCTAAATTCTCATTGCTGCCGTACTTGTTGGCAACCCATTCGCCGTCCTGCTTTCCGTAATCCAGATACAGCATGGAAGCAACCGCATCAATACGGATACCGTCCGCATGGAACTCCTCTGCCCAATACATAGCGTTAGCAATCAGGAAGTTGGACACCTGCGGTCTGCCGTAATTAAAAATCAACGTGCCCCAGTGCGGATGGCTACCCTGACGCGGGTCCTTATGCTCGTAAAGACAGGTGCCGTCAAACTCCGCAAGTCCGAAGGTATCTCTCGGGAAATGGGCCGGTACCCAGTCCAAAATCACTCCGATTCCCTTCTCGTGCATATAGTTGATAAAGAACTTAAAGTCCTCCGGCGTACCGTAACGTGCCGTCGGCGCATAATACCCTGTCACCTGATAGCCCCAGGAACCGTCAAACGGATGCTCCATAACCGGAAGCAACTCAATATGGGTATACCCCATATCCTTTACATACTTTGCCACCATTACCGCCAGCTCGCGATAATTGTAGAAACTGCCGTCTTCCTCCGTCGGCTTTTTAAAGGAACCGAGATGCATCTCATAGATAGCCATCGGTTTTTCTTTCGAAGTATTCTTTGCTTTTTCTGTCTGCCATGCGGCATCCTTCCATTGGAAGGAGGAGGCATCGGATACCACAGATGCCGTATCCGGACGTTTCTGCGCAGCGAAGGCATACGGGTCTGCCTTTAATACCGTAAGGCCTCCCTTTATCTTAAGCTCATACTTATAAATATCACCTTGTTTTACGCCCGGTACAAACAATTCAAAAATGCCGTACTTTTCATGACGGTGCATCGGAAGTCGTCTGCCGTCCCAGAAATTGAAATCGCCCACAACGCTGACGCGAATTGCGTTAGGTGCCCATACCGCAAAGCGCACACCGTCCACACCGTCTATGGTCATCGGATGCGCACCCAGCATTTTATAGGCTTCGTAATGAATTCCCTCGGAAAAGGCTGTCATCTCCTCCTCGGAAAGCGTCGGCCCGAACCGGTACACATCCTCTGTTTCTGCCGTTCCGGATTCATATGTCACAACATAGCGATACCGATCTACGTTCTTCGTATCCAGTAACGCTGCAAAAAAACCGCTTTCGTCGGCGCACTCCATCGGGTATTCCTTCCCGGCGGAAAGTACACTTACACCGGACGCATCCGGAAAATATGCCTGAATCAGAGTACCGTTCTCCGTCCTATGGGCGCCCAGAAACTCATAAGGCTTGTCCTCTTCCGCATAGACTACGGCTTCGATTCTCCCCCAATGCATCATGTCGTACAATTTCTTTTCCATAGAACCCTCCTATCTGAAACTTGTCGGTTAGCTACTCGTTATACCACTGATCGATACCGGACTCTTCATCCGGCACTTCCTCTACCGGCATATACCGTTTGAAAATATGTTCCATTGGGAAGGATGAAAGCAACGTATAGATACCCGGAACAATAATTAACAACGGCGGCATAAAGAAGAATGCAAAATACATCAGCAGTCCGCTACCGATAAACATAACCGCCAAAAGCAATGTCCATCCGATATGACGGAACGACATAAAAAACGCCCACTTAATTAAATTCTTAATGGTTACCGTAAAACGAGACAATACCGGAAATACATAAATCACCGAAAAAACGGTAAAAATCGCAAGTACAAAGAACGAACCGAGCATCATTCCTCCCAGCTTGGACCCGTTCTGGGCAGACTCGAACAAATACATGAAATCCAATATCGCAAGAAAGGTCAACACTTCATAAATGAATCCCAAAATCACACCTTGCTTGAAATTCAGCTTGAAGGAGCGGAAAAACTCTTTCATAAGGTAACTGCGCTCTCTGCGGATTACCTTTACCATCGTATAATAAAACGCCGTGCTGGCCGGCCCAATTAAGCTGGTCAATGCTGCCGAAACAAGCAAAAGCAGAAAGAACATCGGACTCCAAAACTCTACCTTGCCGGTACCGATAAAGTAACCGGCAATAAACAAACCGGTAATACTGAACAGTAACCACATTACGCTGAGCACCAGCATATCAAAAATCTTACTCATTAAAACAAAAAACTTATTATCCGCGCTGAAAAAATTTGCCATTTATCTTACCCTTCCTTTTATCTTTCCACAGTTCACGCGTCCCCTAATTACACTTTCTCCTGTGCTTTTATATTTTAATCCATTTTATCACATTTTACTGAAACTGTGAAGCATAAAGTTTATAATAGAATCCCTGTTTTTGCATTAATTCGGAATGGGTTCCGCTTTCCTCGATAGACCCGTTATTTACCACAATAATCTTATCTGCATTTTGTATGGTAGATAACCGGTGAGCAATGACAAAACAGGTCTTTCCTTCCATCAACTTTAACATAGCCGCTCGGATACGAAGTTCCGTTCTCGTATCGACATTGGACGTCGCCTCATCTAAAATCAGCATCTTTGCCTCGGACAGCATCGCTCTGGCAATGGTCAGAAGCTGCTTCTGTCCCT
>JAZUBD010000211.1:0-1461 GCA_045638305.1 Lachnospiraceae bacterium | reverse complement strand
GGCTACGATCCGACTTGGATAAGCCGACCATTACCGTATCCATCCCGGTGAGGTATCTGGGAATTACAGAGACAAGTGTTGCGGGAGCGGATTATTGCCTGAGGGCATTTTTGCCGTACATAGATGAGTTAAATGAGCCGCTGTACAACCGGAACCGGCCGGACAGTGAGAAGGGAAAGTATTACTGTTATCGACCGGGAGGGGAAGTCTTGGCGAGGAATTCCGTGTACTTTAAGATGTGTCTGAAAAAGGATTATACCATTGGTAGTGGTGGCGCGGTGTATCTGATACCGCCGGAGGAAGTGGGGCCGCCGGAATTTTGCCTTTGCATCATGCTTCAGGTACAGTTGCCGGAGCGGAATCTTCGTAAAACCTTGCGAATGCTGACGCAGGATTTGCCGGATACGGTGGACCGGTATATTGCGGAGTTTAAGCGACATGAGTATGCGGATGCATTGGAGTTAGAGAAGCTCCAGAGGGATATCCGTAAGTGGCTGAAGAGTAGTCCGTATTGTGCTTTCCTGGCCAACGGAAGCGTTTTGCCAAGGGAAGGCGGAAATGATTTGCCGATGAAGAATGCAGTTCCGTTTACAGCGGTTCCCGAAGAGGAAATCGAGGTGTGCGGGGTAAAAGGTATGGGCATCAAACGGGGCGTAACCGTGATCACCGGTGGTGGATATTCAGGAAAATCAACCCTGCTTGAGGCAATTTCCGCAGGAATCTATGACCATGCCTGGGGAGACGGTAGAGAGCTTTGCATCACGGATGCTACAGCTATGGGAATCGTGGCGGAGGATGGGCGTAGCGTGAAAAATGTCAACATAGCACCCTTTATCAAATGGATACCGGGACAGGACACGGTACACTTTTCCACGGAACGTGCTTCCGGTTCTACCTCTCAGGCGGCAAACATTATGGAAGCGGTAAACATGGGAAGTAAGCTGCTTCTGATTGATGAAGACCGAAGTGCCACGAACTTTATGATACGGGATGCACGGATGCGTGAGCTGGTAAAGAAGGAGCCGATTACACCGTTTACGGAACGAGTGCGGGAGTTGTATGAAACATCGGGCGTTTCCACTGTTCTTGTGATTGGCGGTAGCGGGGAATATCTGTCGGTGGCGGACCGGGTGTATTTGATGGAGGACTACCGGATACATAACGTGACCGAAGGTGCGAAACGGCTGGGCGAGACAATTGATGTGCCGCAACCGGTAGAACCGGCAGACTGGAAGCAAAACCGAATTTTAAGCAAAGAAGGCTTTACCTCCTTTGTACCGGAAACCGGCTTGGAGCGTCTGGCGGTGACGGATGTAGGAATCATCTATGTAGGCGAGGAGGCCATTGATTTACGAATGCTGTCGGGTCTCATTACCCAGGCACAGAGGAATGCAGTGGGCTTTCTGATACGGTATTTGGAAGTGTCCTTAAACGATACGAAGTTTGATGTGGGGACGAAGT
>JAZUBD010000210.1:0-2406 GCA_045638305.1 Lachnospiraceae bacterium | reverse complement strand
TTGTCTTCCTAAGACCGCTTGGCCTCCGACTTAGACCGATACGGTACTGGTTCTGTAAAAGTTCCCCTACCGCACGGATACGACGGTTACCAAGATGGTCGATATCGTCGGAATTACCGATGCCGTACTCTAAGTGAATGTTATAGTTAATGGAAGCTAAAATATCTTCCTTGGTAATATGCTTCGGGATGAGTTCGTTTACGCTACGCTTGATTTCCTCTAAAAGCTCCTCTCCGGTATAGGTGTCCATTAACTCCTTAAGAACCGGATAGTAAACCTCTTCGGTAATACCAAGCTCTGCCTTATTGCAGTCAACAAATGCATTCAGATCAACCATAAGGTTGGAAAGAATCTTTACGTTTCTCTCCTCGGTCTGTACCCAAAGGGACGGAACAGCCGCATTCTGCATGCTAACCGCAAGCTCCTCGGTAATCATCGTACCGGTCTCCGCAAGTACCTCGCCGGTGGTAGTATCCACTACATCCTTTGCAAGGGTAAGACCTACGATACGATTCTTGAATGCAAGCTTCTTATTGAACTTATAACGGCCTACCTTTGCAAGATCATATCTTCTTGCATCGAAGAACATACCGTTAATCAGCGGCTCGGCGCTCTCTACGGAAAGCGGCTCGCCCGGACGAAGCTTCTTATATAACTCTAATAAACCATCCGTGTAGTTTTCGGACGGATCCTTTGCAAAACTTGCCATAATCTTCGGCTCTTCACCGAACAGATCCATAATCTGCTCGTTGGTACCGATACCGAGAGCACGAATAAGTACCGTAATCGGCACCTTACGATTTCTATCTACGCGCACGTAAAAAACATCATTGGAGTCAGTCTCATACTCCAACCATGCACCACGGTTCGGAATTACTGTACTGGAGTACAGAGTCTTACCAATCTTATCGTGACCGATTGCGTAATAAATTCCAGGGGAACGAACCAACTGGCTAACGATAACACGTTCCGCACCATTAATCACGAACGTACCGGTAGCGGTCATGAGCGGTAAATCACCCATAAAGATATCATGCTCCTTGATATCGTCCGTTTCTTTATTATGGAGTCTTACTCTCACCTTTAACGGTGCTGCGTAGGTAGCGTCACGCTCTTTGCACTCTTCGATGCTGTACTTTACATCATCTTCGCAAAGCTGAAAACTTACGAACTCAAGATTCAGATGGTCACTGTAATCGGAAATCGGAGAAATATCTCTGAATACTTCGTCCAATCCTTCTTCCAAAAACCAGCGATAAGAGTCCTTCTGTACCTCAATGAGGTTCGGCATCTCCAGTACTTCCTTCTGCTTGGAGAAGCTCATGCGGACACCCTTGCCTACTTGCATCGGCTTAATTCTGTTCTTTTCCATGAACGATTTCACCCCTTGGATTATTTTTGGTCTGTCGGAAAATAAGATTCTTTATTGATAAAAAAACTCTTTCTTTTTCCGTCAGGATGTGCTATAATATACTTGTATGGGCACACCACACCACAATAGTGCATTTTTCATGATAACATAATTATGTCAAGTTGTCAAGTTATTGAGACAACTTTTTTTATTTCGAAAAATTGGGTTTATTCAAACAAATTTTTCCTTCTTATAAAAGGAAAAGAAGCCCGCCGCAGAATGCGACAGGCTTCCTTAAAATCATCTACACTATATTATTTCTTTTTTAGCAAAATTCACAGTTCACTCAGTTTCCTATTCACAAGCCACTCAACACCAGACTCCGTCTGATCCACCTCCAGATTCCGATTGGTCATTACTACAGAAATCTCCTCTGTGCTGCAATTTATGTTCATCATGCACTGCCCGCATTCTCCCCAGCCTTGTGACATTAACGTATCCTTTCCGCTTACAAACACGCCAAGACCTGTCCACGGAAAATTTTCCACCGGCTTTGCCATCTCTCGTGCTGATTTTTCCTGTAAGAAATCACTTCTGCCATGGAATGCTTTGACAAACTCTTTTGCTATTGTAAGAAGCTCTTTCGACGTACACCACAATCCGGATGCCGCAAGATCCGGAACAGCCGGAAATCTCCCCGAAATCGGTAACCCCTCTCCGTCATAGCCGGTTGCCATGGTTTTATTCTTTTCAAAATATGCCACATTCTTAGACGATGCGAAAAAGGTATTTTTCACACCCAACGGTTCAAAAACAATTCCCTGCACAGCATCTTCAAAAGCCTTATTTGTAACCTCCTGCACCAGCAACTGCAAAACACAATAACCGGCATCGGAATATTCAAAAGCGGTCCCCGGTGCTTTCTCTGACCTTACCGGACGGTTATTATAAAAGGTTCTTCCTTCCAAAATATCCATCAAGCTAACTTCAGGATCATTTCTGCGGAGACCATAGAATCCATCTTCTCCATCCACAGTTCCCGCGGTGTGACACAT
>JAZUBD010000209.1:0-1143 GCA_045638305.1 Lachnospiraceae bacterium | reverse complement strand
GTCATCGGTGTGCTGATGCCGTGTGGAGTACAGGGGGACATTGACATGGCGAGAAAGCTGGTATCTGTGTTGGAAATCAAGAATTACGAGGTGAATATTAAGGCAGCCCTGGACGGTATTCTGGGGGCGTTGCCGGACTTTGAGCTTTCCACGCAGTCCAGAACCAATTTGCCGCCGCGTATTCGTATGACCGTGCTGTATGCGGTGCGCCAGAGCGTTAACGGACGTGTGGCAAATACCTGTAATCTTTCCGAAGACTGGGTAGGGTATTCTACCCGTTACGGTGACAGTGTGGGGGATTTCAGCCCGTTGTCCAGATTGACGGTGGCAGAGGTAAAGGCCATCGGAAGAGAACTGGGCCTGCCGGAGGATTTGGTGGAAAAGGTACCGATTGACGGCCTTTGCGGAAAGACCGACGAAGATAATCTGGGCTTTACCTATGCGGCACTGGACCGCTATATCCGGGAGGGTATTTGTGAAGACCCGGCAGTAAAGGAGCGTATCGATACCTTGCATAAGAGAAACCTGTTTAAGTTGGAGTTAATGCCGTGTTTTGAACCGTAGAAGTTATCCGGGGAAAGGAGAAGCAATGAATAAGTACAGGATGAGTGAAGAAGAAAAAAAGTACTTGGAGCAGTATGACATATCCAGATATAAGCGTCCGTCGTTGGCAACGGATATGGCGATTTTTTCGGTAATGGAGGCGGCGGAAGCGGAGAACTTCCGAAAGCTTCCGAAGAAATCGTTGCGGATTTTGCTCGTTTGCAGAGGAACTTACCCGTATAAGGGAAGCTGGGCTTTGCCGGGCGGCTTTTGCAGACCGGAAGAGGATGTGTCGGAGACCGCAAGACGGGAGTTGCTGGAGGAGACCGGTGTGCAAAACGCCTACCTGAGCCTGTTCGGCAGCTTCGGAGAAGCGGACAGAGATCCCAGAGGCTGGGTGATTTCCAACGCGTTCCTGGCCTTAATCGATGCCGGAAAATATAAGTTAAATGCGGGAACGGATGCCAAGGAAGCGGCATGGTTTACGGTAGAGGTGTCGTCTGCGGAAGTGAAAAAAGAGGTAAAAGAGAATTATGCCGGTATTGAAACAGAATACAGCTTAAACTTCCGTCAGGAAGAAACGGGAGTGGTGAAGTCGGA
>JAZUBD010000208.1:0-2244 GCA_045638305.1 Lachnospiraceae bacterium | reverse complement strand
GAAGAAGGCGATATCATTGCTATCGATATCAATGCAAATACCATTAACGTAAAAGTCAGTGACGAAGAAATGCAGGCAAGACGCGCAAAGTGGCAGCCGAGAGAGCCGAAGATTACCACCGGTTATCTTGCAAGATACGCTTCCTTGGTTTCCGCAGCATGCAAAGGTGCCGTGCTTGAAATGAAATAAAAGGAGTTATTACTATGGAATTAAACGGTTCTCAGATTGTTTTAGAGTGTCTGCTGGAGCAGGGCGTAGATACCGTATTCGGTTACCCGGGCGGCGCGATTTTAAATATTTATGATGCTCTGTATCATTATCAGGACAAGATTCACCATGTGCTTACCTCTCATGAGCAGGGTGCGGCACATGCGGCAGACGGTTATGCCAGAGCCACCGGTAAGGTGGGGGTTTGTATGGCAACCAGCGGTCCGGGCGCAACGAACCTGGTGACCGGTATCGCAACGGCGTATATGGACTCCGTTCCGGTAGTTGCAATTACCTGTAACGTAGGTACCCCGCTTCTCGGAAAGGACAGTTTCCAGGAGATTGACATCGCAGGTGTGGTAATGCCGATTACAAAGCATAGCTTTATCGTAAAGGATATTACGAAGCTGGCTGACACGATCCGTCGTGCCTTTAAGATTGCAAAGAGCGGCAGACCGGGTCCGGTACTGGTAGATATTACCAAGGACGTAACCGGTGCTATGTATGAGTATGAGCCGGTGAAGCCGGAGCCGATTAAGAGAGTAAAGGAGACCATTACCGAGGCAGACCTTGCAAAGGCATTGAAGCTCATTAAGAAGTCCGAGCGTCCGATGGTGCTTGTGGGTGGCGGCGCGGTAACCTCCGGTGCCAGCAAGGAGCTTGCGGAGTTTGTAGAGCTTTTGGATGCTCCGGTATGTGATACCTTAATGGGTAAGGGGGCATATGACGGTACGAAGAAAAACTACACCGGTATGGTAGGTATGCACGGAACGAAGGCTTCCAACTATGCGGTAACCGAGTGTGATTTGCTTGTTGCCATCGGCGCAAGATTTTCCGACCGTGTAACCGGTAACACAAAGAAGTTTGCCAAGGATGCGAAGATTTTACATATCGACATCGACCCGGCGGAGATCAATAAGAATGTACTTACCGATGCTTCCGTCATCGGTGATATCAAGGAAGTATTGAAGGCATTGAATGCGCGTATCGAAAAGAAGGATAATGACCAGTGGGTACAGCATATCGTAGAGTATAAAGAAAAGTTCCCGCTCCGCATTCCGGAAGGCCTTTCCGGTCCGTATGTGGTAAATCGTCTGTATGAGGCAACAAAGGGAGATGCGGTTATCGTTACCGAAGTAGGTCAGCATCAGATGTGGGCGGCACAGTTTTTCTCTTATCAGAAGCCGCGTACCTTACTTACCTCCGGTGGTCTCGGAACTATGGGCTACGGATTCGGTGCAGCGATGGGTGCAAAGACCGGTCTTCCGAAGAAGCGTGTCATCAATATTGCGGGCGACGGTTGCTTCCGTATGAATATCAATGAGCTGGCTTCCGCTGCAAGAAATAAGATTCCGATGATTCAGGTGGTAATTAACAATCATGTACTTGGTATGGTTCGTCAGTGGCAGAACCTGTTCTACGGCCAGCGTTATTCCAACACTACCTTGATTGACGGTGTGGATTTTGTTAAGGTGGCAGAGGGCATGGGTGCCGCAGGTATGACGGTTACCACTCGCGAAGAGTTGGATATCGCTATTGAGAAGGCCTTTCAGGTAGACGGTCCTTTTGTGATTGATTGTCGTATCGATTCCGATGAAAAGGTATGGCCGATGGTAGCTCCGGGAGCGCCGATTCAGGAGGCATTTACCGACGAGGATTTGGCTAAGAAAAATTAATGACAAAAATATAACAAATTTCTACGAAAAACGATTGACGCGACAAAAGATTTGCATTATAATAAGGTCAATAGTTTGTCGTGCTAAAGTGACAAAATATAAGAATGGAGGATTTAGAAATGGGAAGAGTGTATAATTTTTCCGCGGGTCCGGCAGTATTACCGGAGGAAGTATTAAAAGAAGCAGCAGATGAAATGTTGGATTACAAGGGAACCGGCATGTCCGTCATGGAGATGAGCCATCGTTCCAAGGCCTATGATGAAATCATCAAGACCGCTGAGCAGGATTTAAGAGACCTGATGAACATTCCGGATAACTACAAGGTATTGTTCTTACAGGGTGGTGCTTCCCAGCAGTTCGC
>JAZUBD010000207.1:0-4472 GCA_045638305.1 Lachnospiraceae bacterium | reverse complement strand
GGCTTTGCCGCTGCAATCTGGCGACAAAGCTCGCTACCGATGGAACCGCCGCCGCCGGTAACCAGCACCACCTGGTCTCCCAGATATCCGGTAATCGCGGACAAATCCACCGTTACCGGCTCTCTGCCAAGCAGGTCCTCGATATCCACGTGACGAAGCTGGCTGACACGTACTTCCTTGTTTACCAGCTGATATACACCCGGCAAAGTCTTAAGCTCACAACCGGTCTCATTACATATCTTTGCAATCTCCGCCACAGTCTTTTTCGGCATGGACGGCATCGCAATAATAATCTCGTCAATTTGATAATGGGCCGCAGCCTCTACGATGGCCTCACGTCCGCCGATAATCTGACAGCCTTGGATGGTCCGGCCCTTTAATGCGGCATTGTCATCGATAACACACTCTACGTGCTTATGCAAATGGTCACTGGTCTTCAGCTCGCGAATCAGCACATCCGCCGCAGCGCCTGCGCCCACCACCATGACTCTGGACACTTCCGTACCGAAGCGCTTATCTACAAATCTCTTCTTTACGCGACGGACAAACCGGTAGAAGAACCGGGTAATTACCGTCACACAAATCAGAACGCCCGCATATAGGAACCAATAGCTTCGCGGCATCCGGACACCCGCAAGCGTCATCCCGGCAAACTGCAAAAAGGTCACCGCCACTACCGCCAGTACAATCTGCTGCAGCTCATACAAGCCCGCGTATCTCCACACACTGTGGTATAGGCGGAACAGCCAGAACACCACCAGCACCGTCAAAACATTCGGCAGTAAGGTCTGCCATACATTTTCCAAATACGGCTCCTGAATTTCCTTAAAGGACAGATTAAAGCGGAGCAACAGTGCCATCACCGAGGACACCGTTACCGCTGCGGCATCCAGCACAATCAACAGCAGCTGCCGCAATATCAACTCTTTATCCCAAACACGTTTCGTCTTCATATCCCAATCCTCTTTTATATTTTCTAGGTAACATAGGTTTCCTTTACTCGACATAAATCACCAAATTTTATCTTACCACTTTAGTGATGAAATAGCAAGTGCAAACTGTCCGAAGGAATAATTTTGCTTATAGGAAATGTGCAATTTCCTATAAAGCATAAAATCCACCGCAAGAAAACCTGCGGTGGATATGTGGGTTAAGTTTATTGTTAATTTGTCATAAGCTTCTGCATCTCGCCAACTGTCATTCCAACGCGTTTTGCAGCCTCCTCGACAGAAAGTAGACCATCCTGTACAAGGGAAATCAAGATGTTAAGCTTGCCTTCTTCACGACCTTTTTCGATTCCCTTCTCAATTCCTTTCTCAATTCCTTTCGCAATTCCTTTCGCAATTGCTCTTTCCTCTATCAAATCACTCAGATTACACATTTTTCTCAAGCCTCCTTTTGAAAGAATGGTACCCAACATCCCGTGAAGAGAGTTGCCTTTGCTTTTTGACTCCGAATTACCCAGACAAACCATAACCATCTCCATCAGATCATAGCGAAACCTCTCCCGTAACCTTCCGTAAAGCGCTTTCTGTCCTATGCAATAGGATGTAATAGTATGTTGCACGCGCTCCGGTACATTCATACAAATCCATACGGAGTACACCTTTTTGATTTTGTCATAATCATCTTTGGTAAACTCTGTGTTTTTCTGAGCAGAAATCATGCGAGCACAGTAGAAGATTCCCCGTGTCACAAGGTCATACCCCGGATAAAAACTTTTCTGCCCCTCCACATTTACAATCAGTTTTATACGCTTTTTTGTGGGCGTAACCACATAAAATCGTACATCATAGGTAACCTCTCCTTCCCCCGGTACTTTATCAACCGTATCCATACCGATGATGGCTTCCGGTGCAAGGCTTGGAAACACCCGGTGAGTGCCGACCTCCGGTTCCCCCTCGATGCAGGTTTTTATTAATTCTATTGAATAGTCTTTAAACTCCGCTGTCGTGTACTTCAGTATCCACGCAAGCACCGTCTTGTCACTAAGAATCTGCTTTACCTGCGTATCGTATTGGTCTTTGCAGTTGTTGCTCTCCAATACATCTGCAATATGTGTCTTTTCTTTCATGTATACCCCTTTCCTTCCTCATACCTTGCAGAAAGAAGCATACCTTCCTTTGCCTTTATTATAGGGGCATCCTACCGAAATTGCAAGGAAAAAGTATGGATTCTTCCGTCTGCGTTATAAACGTGAAACTCTCGGCAGACCTCCGCCGAAGAACCAGAGCCGAATCATATGCCTCGACACGCGCGCTGTGTCGGATAGGCACTGCTCTGATATGTATATAGTGTAGCACGTTTTCTGCTCATCCGCAAGGTCGCTTTTTTGAAAACCGACTCTTTTCCCACCACCGTTTTTCTTTTCAAACCATTGATTATAGCGGGTTTTGTGGCTTTTTTTCGCCTTCGAAACTTTGTGCAATCTATACAAAAAACGGGTATTTTTTCGGTACATCTGCCAAGTTGACTTTTAAGCTTTAAGCATGCTACACTTATTACATGATATTTTTACATCAAAACACTTTACACTGAATAAAATCCGTTTTATAATTATAGACGAAGGGCACTCTATTAGAAGGACGGTGAAAGGAATGGAGTACATGCCAACAGATATGCAATACAAAGACGGTTTGCGCAAAGACAAGTTTCTAAACGACCTCATTATTGAAGCGATTAAGAACGGTGACAGTGCAAAGGCACTGGAATATCTCGAAAAAGACAATGAACGCATAGAAAAAGCTCTGGAAGAATAATCCGGAGCTTTTTCAAACTTATATTGACAAAAGCGGGCTTGTGAAAGCCCGCTCATATCTCCCAATTTTCTTACCCTTCGCTTCCTCTCATACATCCGCTGCAACCTCCGCACCCCCGGTTGACACTGTTTCCGGACTCGTCAAAGGCGTACACCTCCATACCGCCGCCTCCCTGCAGATAATCTCCTACAGACTCTAAGAGGCACACTGCCTGAGCCGCGATGCCTTCGCCGTTACCGGTAAATCCCAGTCCCTCCTCGGTGGTGGCCTTTACGTTCACCTGGCTCTTAGCGATACCTAACGCGCTCGCGATGTTTTCTCTCATATCGGAAAGGTACGGCGCCATCTTCGGCGCCTGGGCAATAATCGTGGCATCGATGTTTCCCACCAGATAATGCTCCGCCGCCAGAAGTTCTCCCACCTTTTTCAACAATACCATGCTGGAAATGCCGGCATAGGCCGGGTCCTTGTCCGGAAAATGTTTTCCGATGTCTCCCAGAGCCGCCGCACCAAGTAACGCGTCCATAATGGCATGCAACAACACATCCGCGTCGGAATGGCCCAATAGTCCCTTTTCGTATGGGATGGCTACGCCTCCCATGATTAACGCCCGGTTTTCCACCAGACGGTGTACATCATATCCTGTTCCGATTCTCATGCAATACCTCCTTCACATATACCTCGAAAGCCGACGGTACCGGGTAAGTCTCCCGCAATTCCTCCGGCGTCACAAACACCCAGTCCGCATCCGAACCCCCTGTTAACCGACGCACAAGTGCCGGCAAACATTCCTGCATATCCAACGATTCCTCCGACTCTATCCGAATCCCTTCCATGTGCCATTCCACATGGGAAAAGATATGCTTTGCTTTCTTGTCCTTTTTCACCTTCAAACCGGGTTCCTCCGCCACATATGCCGCAAGGCCTTCCGATGCATCTTTCTTTTTTCGTCTACCCTCGGTTGCCTCTTCCAAAAGCACATTCGGAAACTCCCAGAGCCCCGCCAGAAGCCCTTTCTCCGGTCTGCGATGTAGAAGTATCTTTTCTCCGCAGTACACCAGATATACGATTCGTTTCTCGATTCTCCGTTCCTTTTTTCCGGTCTTTACCGGAAGCTCGGTTTCTCGTCCGGTATGAAAAGCCCGGCACAGATGCATCACCGGACACTGTTCACACAAAGGCTTGCCGTTGGGCAGGCAAACGGTGGCTCCCAGCTCCATCAGAGACTGATTAAAGTCCCCGCTTTGCTCCGGCATAATCGCCGTCAGATCCTGCTTCATGGTCTGCTTGGTGCGTTCCTTTGCGATGTCTTCCTCGCTGCCGGTAATTCTGCTCATAACCCGCAGCACATTGCCGTCCACCGCCGGATAAGGCAGCCCGAAGGCAATCGATGATATCGCTCCCGCGGTATAATCTCCGATGCCCGGCAGGGCACGTATACTCTCGTAATCCGCCGGCATCTCTCCTCCGTATTGTTCTACCAGTACCTTTGCCGCCTTCTGCATGTTCCGGACCCGGTTATAATAACCCAGGCCCTCCCAAAGCTTTAACAGTTCGTCTTCTTTTGCTTCCGCCAACGCTCTCACATCGGGCAAACATGTCAAAAAGCGGTCATAATATCCTTTGACCGCTTCGACTCTTGTCTGTTGTAGCATGATTTCCGGACCCGGTTATAATAACCCAGGCCCTCCCAAAGCTTTAACAGTTCGTCTT
>JAZUBD010000206.1:0-5977 GCA_045638305.1 Lachnospiraceae bacterium | reverse complement strand
AGCAATTCGTTGCTTGAAAGCTTTGTGTTTGCAAAGCGGGCGGCGGGACAGATTGCGGAAGGATATATTACGTTAGATGAGGAAAAGGAACAGCAAGTATTAAGTAAGCCGGGCATAAGGGAGAAAGCGACCTACGCCGGTTATGCGGAACAATATAAAAAAGCGGTGCTTGCCGCCATCGAAAAGGAGAAAGATTATCATGAACAATATCAGTATGACGTTGAACGCGGATGAGTTGATTTTAAGCGCATTAAAGGAGGATATCAGCAGTGAGGACGTATCCACCAATGCGGTGATGCCGGATTATCAGTTGGGCGAAGTGGAGCTTCTTTGTAAGGAGGATGGTGTCATTGCGGGACTGCCGGTATTTGCCAGAGTGTTCGAGCTTTTGGATGTGAATACCGAGGTAACACTGTTTGCCAAGGACGGCGATACGGTGAAAAAGGGACAGAAGTTAGGTGTCATCCGCGGTGACATCCGTGTTCTTTTGTCTGGTGAGCGTACCGCACTGAATTATTTACAGCGTATGAGCGGTATCGCTACTTATACCCGTTCCATTGCGGTACTGTTTGAGGGCAGTAAGACGAAGCTTTTGGATACGAGAAAGACTACGCCGAATATGCGTATTTTTGAGAAGTATGCGGTAAAGGTAGGCGGCGGCTATAACCACAGATACAACTTAAGCGACGGTGTACTGTTAAAGGACAATCACATCGGTGCGGCAGGCAGTGTGGCAAAGGCGGTTGCCATGGCAAAGGAATATGCACCGTTTGTGAGAAAGATTGAGATTGAAGTGGAGAATCTGGATATGTTTAAGGACGCTCTGGATGCCGGTGCCGACATCATTATGCTTGATAACATGAGTGTGGAGGATATGAGAGAGGCAGTGCGTCTGGCGGCAGGCAAGGCGGAAATCGAGTGCAGCGGTAACGTAACGAGAGAAAACGTAGAACGTCTCATTGATATCGGTGTAGACTACATTTCCAGTGGAGCCTTGACCCATTCTGCGCCGATTCTGGACCTTTCCTTAAAGAATTTGCATGCAATCTAAAGGGGGAGCTTTATGAAGGGAAAAGAACGCAGAAAGGAAATCGCGGCGCTGATTATGGCGGCGGAGGAACCGGTATCGGGATCTGTGCTTTCGGAACGCCTGGGGGTATCCCGTCAGATTATTGTGCAGGATATTGCCATGTTGCGGGCGGAAGGATACGATGTACTTTCCACCCACCAGGGCTATGTAATTACCAAGGGACCTTTTGCGGAGCGTGTGTTTAAGCTGCGCCATACCAGTGAGCAGACGGAAGACGAACTGACCACCATTGTGTCCATGGGCGGCATCGTGGTGAATGTGTTTGTCTGGCATAAGGTATACGGCAAAGTAGAGGCGAATCTGAATATTTTTTCGGAGCGCAGCATTGCTCAGTTTATGGACGGTATCAAGAGCGGCAAGTCCAAGGAACTGATGCATATTACGGAAGGGTATCATTATCATACGGTGCGGGCGGACTCGGAGGCGGTATTGGACGAAATCGGGGCCGTATTGGATAAAAAGGGCTATATTGTGCCGGAAATCATGTAATTGTGGCTTGCATTTTTTTACATTTCTTTTATAATAGAATTAAGAGAAGAGCATTTCGAGGGTTGCAAGGTTTTGTAAAATTCGAAGGGTTGCGTAAGGCAACAGAAGGGGGAACTTATGAAGTGTCCGTTTTGCGGAAAAGAAAATACGAGAGTAATCGATTCCAGACCGGCGGATGACGGCGGATCGATTCGCAGAAGACGTCAGTGTGACGAGTGCGGCAAGCGTTTTACGACTTATGAGAAGGTGGAGACCATTCCGCTTGTTGTAATAAAGAAGGATAATATCCGCGAGGCTTATGATCGTGCGAAGATTGAGTCCGGTGTATTCCGTTCCTGCCACAAGCGTCCGATTTCCGTAGACCAGATTACGACATTGGTGGATGAGATCGAAACCATTATTTTCGGTCTTGAGGAAAAGGAAATTCCGAGCAGTAAAATCGGAGAAATCGTTATGGATAAGCTGAAGGATTTGGATGCGGTGGCATATGTACGTTTTGCGTCCGTATACCGTGAGTTCAAGGATGTGAATACCTTCATGCAGGAGATTAAAAAGATTCTGGACACCAAATAGGAGCCCGGAACGTACGGAGACCGGAGCCGGTGTCCGGTACAAGGATTTTTATGAATCTTTTCCGCAAGGGAAAGGATACTATGTTAGGGAAAGTGTATTCTGCGGCGGTGCTTGGCATCGAAGCGGAGCTGATTACGGCAGAAGCGGACGTAAAGGACGGTCTGCCGTGCTTTTCTATGGTCGGGGCCTTAGCCTGTGAGACCAGGGAAGCGAGAGAACGAGTGCGCATTGCACTGGAGAATTCTGGCTATCGTCTGCCGGTGAAACGGATTACGGTGAATCTTTCACCGGCGGATATCAGAAAAGAGGGGACAGCATTCGATTTGTCCATTGCGATAGCCGTCTTAACCGCGTTCGGTTATATTTCGGAACAGTCAATTGAAAAGAGTATGTTTCTGGGAGAACTTTGCCTTGACGGCAGTGTAAACCCGGTACCCGGTGTATTGCCGCCCGCCTGTCTTGCCAAGGAGGAAGGCTTTTTGCAGATGTTTGTGCCGCAGGAAAATGCGAGGGAAGCGACCGCTGTGGGAGACTTCTTTGTGTACGGTGTGACATGCTTGCGGGAGGTGGTGGACATATTAAACGGCAATGGAGATATTTTGCCGTATCATGAGGAGAAAACACCGGAGGAGGTTACGCGGGAACGGTATGATTTTTCCGAGGTACATGGGCAGCGTATGGCAAAACGAGCCCTGGAAATTGCGGCGGCGGGCCGTCATAATGTGCTGATGATCGGACCGCCGGGGACCGGCAAGACCATGCTTGCCAAGCGGATTCCGACGATTTTACCGGCACTGAATTTTGAGGAAAGTTTGGAGATTTCTAAGATTTACAGCGTGGCGGGACGGCTTGCCGGGAAACGGCTGATTACGGAGCCTCCCTTTCAGGCACCTCACCATACCGTGACTCAGTCGGCACTTGCGGGAGGCGGGCGCAGGGCTACTCCTGGGATGATTAGTTTGGCTCATAAGGGAGTATTGTTTTTGGATGAATTTCCGGAGTTTCGGAGAGAGACCATCGAGATTTTGCGTCAGCCTCTGGAGGAACGTAAAATTACCGTGGCGCGGTTTGATGCGACTTATGAGTATCCGGCGGGCGGAATGCTGGTGGCGGCCATGAATCCCTGCGGGTGCGGTTTTTATCCGGATCGTAGCCGGTGTAATTGTTCCGCTACGCAAATCAAACGGTATCTGGGGAAAATCAGCCGGCCTCTTTTAGAACGGTTTGATATGTGTATGGAGGTACTGCCGGTTTCCTTCCGGGACTTAAAGAAGGAAACAAAGGAGGAGGGCTCCGCCGAAATACGGAAGAGAGTAGAAGCCGCCAGGGCGCGGCAGGAGGAGCGTTACCGGGGAATGCCCTTCTTTTGTAATTCCGAGGTGCCCGGCGGTGAGGTTACAAAGTATTGTGTTTTAACGGAGGCGGCGAAGCATCGAATAGAGGAGGCATATGAACGTCTTTCTTTAAGTGCCAGGTCTTATCACCGCATTTTAAAAACCGCCCGGACCATTGCGGATTTGGCAGGAAGCGAAGAAATCGAAGAGGCGCATGTGGCGGAAGCGCTGATGTATAGAGAGCCGGACAGAAAGTATTGGGGGGAATAGATGATGGAGAAGACATTGGATGATATCATAAGAAAGCATCATAGTATCTGGCATGGGTTTGCCTCTTTTTGTATTACACCGAAGCAACAGGAGGCGGTGCTGACCTATTTTGAAACACCGGAGAATGCACTTGCGGCAAAGGACGGAGAGTGGGAGGACTTTTTTCGCTTGGCGGTACAGTTCGATTTTAAGGAGACGGAGAAAGAGAGTATACGGCAGGTGCGGAAGCGGGACCATGAAAAAGCGTATGCGGAGATAGAAGCGCAAGGGATCGGCTTTGTCACACAAGAGGACAGGAATTATCCGGAAAAGCTAAGAAAGACCTTTTCCGCTCCCCGTTGTTTCTATTATAAAGGGAGTCTTCCGGGAGAACGCCCTTTGATAGCGATTATCGGTGCCAGAAAATGCTCCCATTATGGCAGTGAGATTGCATGGCGTATCGCAAGGGAATTAGCAGGGCAAGGAGTAGGTGTGATTTCAGGCCTGGCCTACGGCGTGGATAAGGCGGCTCATGACGGAGCATTGGCAGGCGGAGGAGTTACCTATGGGGTGTTGGGTTGCGGACCGGATATTTGCTACCCGAAGGGACATCGGGATACCTATGAACGGATTATTTCCACAGGCGGAGGAATTGTTTCGGAGTATCCACCGGGTACGCAACCGCTTTCCTGGTTTTTTCCGCAACGGAACCGGATTATTGCGGGCTTGTCCGACGGAATATTGGTGACGGAGGCCCGGAAAAAGAGCGGCACTTTGATTACCGTATCCTTCGGCCTGGAGTACGGAAAGAATATTTATGCCGTTCCGGGGAGAGTGGATGATGTCTTAAGCGAAGGTTGTAATTATTTGATTAAAGAGGGTGCAAAACTGACGCTTTCAGCTGCGGACATTCTGGAGGATTTACAAGTCGCCATCCCGGGGAAAAAGAGCAAAAATAATGTTCAAAAATGTAGAAATTATGAATTTTTAAAAAATATACTTGCAACAAATGAAAAAATGGTGTATGCTAGTTTGCGTTTGAAGCCAAAACATATAGAGGAAATTCAGGAAGAAACAGGACTTTTACCCGGGGAATTGTCGGCGGCTTTGGAGCTTCTTTCTTCCTATGGTTGTATAAAACGATACGGACAGGCATATTATGCATTGTCGGATGAAACGAATAGATTGCTTATGGAAAGGTAAGGACAGCAAATGGCAAAAAATTTACTGATTGTGGAGTCTCCCGCAAAAGCAAAGACCATTAAGAAGTTTTTGGGTGCCAATTACGAGGTACTGGCGTCTAACGGTCATGTGCGTGATATTCCGAAGAGTCGCATGGGCATTGATGTGGAACATGATTACGAACCGAGATATATTACAATCCGCGGAAAGGGCGATATTCTGGCAAAACTTCGTAAGGAAGTGAAGAAGGCCGAGAAAGTGTATCTGGCAACGGACCCCGACCGTGAGGGAGAGGCAATCAGTTGGCATCTTGCGGAAGCGTTAAAGATTCCGGAAGAGGAAGTAAAGCGTATTACGTTTAACGAGATTACCAAGAATGCCATTCGGAATTCCATTAAGGAAGCCCGTGGTATCGATATGAATCTGGTGGATGCACAGCAGGCAAGACGTATTCTGGACCGTATGATCGGTTACCGGATCAGTCCGCTTCTTTGGGATAAAGTAAAGAGGGGACTGAGTGCGGGTCGTGTACAGTCTGTGGCACTCCGAATTATTTGTGACAGAGAAGAAGAGATTAATGCGTTTGTTCCGCAGGAGTATTGGTCCTTAGATGCGGATTTTTCCGTAAAGGGCATGAAAAAGCCGTTCCGTGCGAAGTTTTACGGTGACGAGAACGGAAAGCTTGCGATTTCTTCCGAGGAAGAGGCAAATAAGATATTAAAGGCAGTTGCAAAGGCGAAGTTTACGGTAAGTGAAATTAAGATGGGAGAGCGGAAGCGTCAACCGGCACCGCCGTTTACCACCAGTACCCTGCAGCAAGAGGCTGCTAAGGCGCTTAATTTCTCCACCCAGAAGACCATGCGATTGGCGCAGCAGTTGTACGAAGGCGTGGATGTAAAGGGTCACGGTACCATCGGCTTGATTTCCTACCTGCGTACCGACTCCATTCGTGTATCGGAAGAGGCGGATGCGGCGGCAAAGCAGTTTGTTGAAGAAAATTACGGTAAAGATTTCGTGATTGAGACTGAGCAGAAAAAGGCGGATAAAAAGAAGATTCAGG
>JAZUBD010000205.1:0-22375 GCA_045638305.1 Lachnospiraceae bacterium | reverse complement strand
CTCGCTGCAGGTATCGGTAACATCCACGGTAAGTATCCGGAAAACTGGGCTGGTCTTAGCTTTGAGACCTTAGCAGCAGTTCAGGAGAAGACCGGTGAGATGCCGCTGGTTCTTCACGGTGGTACCGGTATTCCGGAAGACATGATTAAGAAGGCAATTTCTCTTGGCGTAGCTAAGATTAACGTAAACACCGAGTGTCAGCTTTCCTTCGCTGATGCTACCCGTAAGTACATCGAGGCTGGTAAGGACTTAGAAGGTAAGGGCTTTGACCCGAGAAAGCTTCTTGCTCCGGGCTTCGAGGCTATTAAGGCAACCGTTAAGGAAAAGATGGAACTGTTCGGTTCTGTAAACAAGGCTTAATGCATATGGAGGGCTGCTTCGGCAGCCCTTTACTAATGCTATGAAAAATCGCCATGTATCGAACGTTTTTCACTGTGCTTCGGATATAAGATTTTCTAATCACTTCGAGATAGTTTTGATTCATTATGACGCAACCGCCCTGATGCGGCATCCATGCCTTATGGCGGGATTTGTTTGCAACAAATCTGCTCCGTAGGATGCACACGATGCGCTGAGGAAGACTGCTTCGCAGTCGCGCATCGGCGCCAAAAGCGGAGCAGGTCCGCTTTTGAATTTAGACATCCTGTCCGGGTGTTGCTGATGGATGAACGAAGTAATAAGAAATCCTAACATCCTGCGCAAAAGTTCAAAACGGGATGGTATATGGCACTTTTTCGGCAAGAATAATAAGGCTGCCGAAAGCAACCCTGCAAATGAAACGGAGAGAATGCAGAAGGGACTGAAAGAATGTTATGTGTATATTGAAAAAGGAAAGTGTTACTATACTTTTTCTACGAAAACGGCTCCTTTTCTTTTGCAACGACCACAGTTATAATGAAGTTACAAAAGCGCTTTTGAATTTATTTGGGAGGACATAAGATATGTCGATTGGTTCTAAGATTAAGGCACTGCGGAGAGCAAAGGATTTGACCCAGGAGGAGCTGGCGGAGGTTTTAGGGGTGTCATCAAAGGCTGTTTCTCAGTGGGAGTGCGGTCGGACTGCACCGGATATATCCCAGTTGCCGGTGCTTTGTAATTTCTTTGAAGTGACGTCGGATGAGTTGTTGGGGATTGAGGTGTTCAATAAGGAGGCAGAACGGAATAAAATAGCGAAAGAGTACTTTTCGCTTGCGAAGAACGGACGGAGGGAGGAAATTCTTTCCCTGTTTAAGAATAGTTTGAAGAAGCTTCCGAATGATGCTTGGGTAATGGGGATGATTATCAGCGAGTTAAGGATTCGGATGAATACGCAGGAGTGTGACAGCGAGGAGAAGGAACGGATGGAAGAGGAATGTCGAGGCTACAGTGAGCATATTTTAGAACATTCCTTGGAGGATGAGCAGAGATACACAGCGATTACATTTCTTTGCCTATACTATCAACGGAAAGGCGAGACAGAGAAGGCGTGGGAATATGCAAGGAGGCTTCCGAATCTCTATGATTGTAGGCAGGTGCAGACTCTGCAGTTGGGTAGTAGCAAGGAAAAGATGGAGGCAGGGCGATATTGGAATTACATTTTGCTTTCATATTTTGCGAGTCACATGCTTGCAAACTACGAACTGGATAGCGGTGAATGGCTGTATACGGAAGAGGAGCGGATGGAACTTCGAGACAAGGAGTTCGCGTTGTTTTCGCTGTTATTTGAACAGGGAGATTACGGATCTTTCGAGGATGAATTGGCGGAGTCACATGAGATGCAGGCAAGGGAATATGCGAAGCGGCAGAATAAGGAGAAATGCCTGTACCATTTGGAACAGGCGGTGGAGAGTGCAATTAGGTTCATCAAGTATATGAAAAGCAAAAGCTTTGTTCATACTTCTCTTTTGTGGAAGCAGTATGATTGCTCGTCGCAGGGAATCAGTTTGGTCGGACGAGAGAATAAGGCAACGGAGATTCTTTCCAAGACTGAGCATCCGGAGTATGATTTTGTGAGAAACGATGCCGGATTTGTGGCTCTTACGAAAAAGCTGTCCGAGTACGCAGGGGAAAATGATTATTGATGTAATTGGGTGAGAAAAAAATTAACCGTGAGGTGCTCCTGAGAAAGGAGTTTCCTCACGGTTTCTGTTGAGTCTAAAATGGCATTATCTATAGTTTTTCCTTCAATCTTACCAACTGCTTCTCAAAGAACTCCACATAAATATTAAACGGCTCCTTCTTTAAAATCGGTAACAGTTGCAATGCGGCTTCTGTCTCTTCGATTGCTTTTGCTATATCGCCGTCGGCTTCGTAGCACTCTGCCAGCTTTTGCATCATCTGAAGCAGGTCCTCAAAGGAAATCCATTTCTGCTTTTCGGCAGCTTCGAATTTTTCTTTGCCTTCCAAAAGGTAAGCGATTTCGGTGAGTTTTGTAAAATAGATTTCCGGGATTTGTTCCAAAGCGGCCTTGGCACTGTCGATGTCGCCCTTTGCCTTGTAGGCGTAGGCGAGGAATCGGAGAGAATCGTATTTTACGTCGCTTTCTCTGGTGGTTTCGCTGAGCTTGCTTGCAATGGCGATGGTTTCGTCCGGGTTCTCGGTGTAGTTTATGACGTAGAGCAAGTTGTTAAGCAGAATGTCGTTGTCCGGATATTGCGCGAGCCCCTCTTCTAAGATAGCCCGGCTCTTTGGCGGGTCGCTTTCCCGGTACTGATAAGCATTTTTGCAAATGGCATCTACTTTTTGCTCAAGTTCCGCTAAGTGAAAGTCAAACAGCTCGTCCATGGATACGCCGAAGTAGCTTGCCAATATCGGTGCCAGGGAAATGTCCGGCAAAGCCAGATTGTTTTCCCACTTGCTGACCGCCTGAAAGGAAATGCCGATGATGTTTGCTAACTGCTCTTGGGTGATGCCTCGCTGTTTGCGAAGTTCTTTTATTTTTGTTCCGATGTTCATTGGAATATCCTCCATATAATGTGGTTTGTATTTTCATCATGGTTACCAAGGCGGCGCCAGCCTTATGCTTTAGTTATACCATGAAATGGACAGAAGGACAATAAACGGTCAAATGATAATTTTCAACCGGGGGTTGAAATGTGTGGTAAGAAAAATCCCTCTGAACGGAAATTCAGAGGGATACGATATGGCATTACTTTCTCATCACAAAATAGAATCGGTGTACCAAACCCTCCACAAAGCCTTTCTCACGAATCTGCTTTTCTGCCTCCAGTAAGTTCTCAAAGCATGCGTCTACGGAAAAGTCCGTAAACTCCCACGGAATTACTCTGGCAAACCATACGAGAGCAGAAGTATCGAAAAAGCGAATCGGCTTATAGGTTTCGCCCTGTTCCAATGCAGTGAATCCTGCATCGGTAAAAAGCTTTGCCTGGGTGGCTACGTTGTGACCCGGAAAGGATTTTTCTTTGCACGGAAGCACCAACTGTACCAAATCCCAATCGTTGTCTTCGCCCACCTGCTGGGTGATAAAGAGTCCGCCCGGTTTTAAGACGCGGTAAATTTCCTTCAGGTCATAGGAACCGTGACGGTTCAACACGATGTCAAAGGAGGCATCGTCAAAGGGCATTTGGGATTCGTCTTCCATCTCGCGGAAATCAATGCCGAGAGGAGCCAGAGTTTCCCAGCATAAGGTAACATTCGGGGCATAGCCCTCCGTGGCGCTTGTAAGATGGTACGGGTGCTCGAGAGATAATAAAAACTCTCCGCCGCCGGTATCCATGTCCAAAATCTTGTCCGTCGGTTTTAAGTACTTTTGAATCACGGTTTTGTAATCCCAAGGCATATTGTTTTCTTCGGAATGAAACTTTCCTTCGATATGGGAAAATTCCCAGCCCTTCATTTGTGCATGTTCTTCTTCTGCAAGCCATTTTTCTTTTAATTCATTTGCGTTCATAATAACTACTCCTTTTCGTAGGCTTTTAAGCCTGTAATATTATTAAGTTTTTCTAAATCAAAAAGGTGCAGTTCACTGACCATCTGAAATACTCGGTACAATCGATGTCAGATTTTTACTGCACCGAGTAGATAATTCGTTTGATCACCATATAATGTCCTCCGAAAATAAGTCATCTGATAGAAAAATTATACTGCAGAAGAGGTAAAAAGTCAACGCACCCACGGTTCGCTCTTGCACTCTTGCAAAAATATGGTATGATAAAATAGTAGGCGATTTTCGACGATGCTGAACGGTATATGAGATATATTGAATTATGTTGCATAGAAGGTAATGAGGAAATATTCTACATATATAGAATGGAACAAATGACAAATATTTACAAAACCAGCTTCTGGGTCTGTAGATTGAAAGGATAGTTAAAATGAAGTTTGTAATTCAGAGAGTGACAAAAGCGAGCGTAACTGTGGATGGGACCTGTATCGGCTCTATCGGAAAAGGTTTTCTGGTTCTCATTGGCGTGGGGGCCGAGGATACGAAGGAAGTGGCGGATAGGTATGTGAAAAAGCTTCTTGGCCTGCGGATTTTTGAGGATGCGGAAGGAAAGACGAACTTGTCCTTAAAGGATGTGAACGGAGAGCTTCTGCTGATTTCCCAGTTCACTCTGTATGCGGACTGCCGCAAGGGAAATCGCCCGTCCTTTATTAATGCGGGTGCACCGGCACTGGCGACGGAGCTTTACGAGTATATTATCGAGAGTTGTAAGAAGGAAGGTTACCCGGTACAGACCGGCGAGTTCGGGGCGGATATGAAGGTAGAGCTGTTAAACGACGGGCCGTTTACCATAGTATTAGACAACCTGTAGGAGGCAGTCCATGATTTATCTCAGTTCCTTTTCTTTCCCGGACGGGGAAGAGGAGCAAAGCTTTTTTATGAGTGTAAAGCGGACCTGCTATGATTCCTTTTATCCCTTTGGGCAGGTGGCAAAGAAAGAGATTTCCATTTTGAATTTCGACGATGTGACAATACTGTACGGCGGCAACGGTTCGGGTAAGACTACGATTTTAAACGTAATTGCGGAGAAGCTGGAGCTTCGGCGGGAGTCCATGTATAACCGTTCCAATTTCTTTCCGGATTATATCGCATTGTGTGATGCTGCACTGGAACGTGATCTGACGGAGCATAGCCGGATTATTACAAGCGATGATGTGTTTGACTATATGTTAGGGGTGCGGACTTTAAACGAGGGCATCGATACCAAGCGGGAGGAACTTTATCAAGAGTACCTGGATGCCAAGTATTCGGATTTTCACTATCGTACCATGGAGGATTTCGAGCGGCTAAAGCAGGTGAATCTGGCACGGCGGAAAACTCAGTCCAAGTATGTCAGAGCGAAACTTATGGACAATATCAGGGAGCATTCCAACGGAGAAAATGCATTCCGCTATTTTCAGGAAAAGGTGGAGGAGAGTGCGCTGTATCTTCTGGATGAGCCCGAAAACAGCTTGTCTCCGGAACGGCAGTTGGAGCTGGTAAAGTTCATCGAAGAGGCGTCAAAGTACCTGAATTGCCAGTTCATTATTTCCACCCATTCTCCGTTTTTGTTGGGGATGAAGGGGGCGAAGATTTACGATTTGGACACCATGCCGGTACGGCCGAAGAAGTGGACCCGGTTAAAGAATGTGCAGCTTTACTATCAGTTTTTCAAAGAACGTATGGGAGAGTTTGAGTAAATACGGCAGAGAACCGGAGAGATAAAGTATCGATTGCGAACGGAAGAAGAGGAGGTAGTGAAATGGATGTAGATGTATATTCTCAGTATTTTGCGGCGGAGTGTGTGTATAACGGCCGTGAGCGAAAAGGTGTTGTGGTTAATCTGACCTCAAGTTCGGAGGCGGGAATGATCCGGTATCGTGTGAGTATTTCGTTCTTTCCCCACGAGAATCCGCAGGATTTTTCGATTTCTTATGATGCTTATGCGGAAAAGGAGATTTATCATGCGAAGGGCAGACGCTCGAAAAAAAGAGAAGCGGTCATGCTTGCAGAGATAAGAAAACACGCGGATGAGCTGGCAAAGAGCCTGGGTGGAACCATTGATTGGGAGAAGCCGCTCGGGGAGGAAAGACGAGGGTAGGCTAGATAGATTGTAAAAGAGAAAGTGCAAAAAGTCCGTACGAAAAGAGAGAAGAAGTAAAGGAGACAGGAGTATGAATTTCGAAAAGATTACGAAGTATTTGGATTCCTTGGAAGCAAGAGGTATTCCGTCGGTGGATTGTATGATTTACAAGAATCATGAGTTGGTGTATCGTCATATGAATGGCACCACGGATGCCGCGAAGGAAAAGAAAATTGACGGAAGCGAAGTGTATTTGATGTTTTCCATGACCAAGGTGCAGACTATGACGGCGGTGCTGCAGCTGGTTGAGCAGGGGAAGCTTTCCTTGGAGGATGAAGTAGGTGAGTATCTTCCGGCGTACCGTAACCTTACGGTAAAGCAAGGAGATTCCGTAGTGGCGCTTACAGCACCGCTGAAGATAAAGCACCTTGTGTCCATGCAGTCCGGTCTTGATTACAATTTGGGACGCCCGGGTATTGTACGGGTGCTTGCGGAAAAAGGGAATGCGGCAAATACGCAGGATATCGTCAATGCTTTTGTGGAGTCTCCGCTTAATTTCGTACCGGGAGAGCATTTCTGCTACAGTTTAAGTCATGATGTGGTTGCCGCGGTGATTGAGGTGGTGTCCGGTATGGCCTTCGGGGAGTACTTAAAGAAGAATATTTGGGAGCCGCTGAAGCTTAAGAATACGTGCTTTGCAAAGCCGATGAATGATGGTGTGAAGGGATTGGCGCAGCAGTTTATTTGTAATGACAAAGGTGAGATTGTAACCATGGAGCAGTCCTGTTGCTATCAGTTTACGGAGAATTACGAGAGCGGTGGTGCGGGGCTCATCAGTTGTACCGAGGATTATGCGGTATTTGCGGATGCGTTGGCTTGCGGCGGTATCAGCAAGGACGGTGTGCGGATTTTAAAGCCGGAGACCGTGGAACTGATGAAGACAAACCTTTTGGGAGATGCTTCCCGAGAGGATATCGCAAAGACTATGGGGCGCGTCGGTTACGGTTACGGCTGCGGTGTGCAGATTGTGATGGAGCCGGAGAAGATGAATTCTACTGCACCGGCAGGTGTATTCGGCTGGGACGGTGCCGCAGGCGCTTGTATTACCATGGACACTAATTCTAAGACGGCCCTTGTGTATTTGCAGCATGTGAGAAATTGCGGTTGGGCTTATGGGGAGATTCATCCGACGTTACGGGATATGGTGTTTGGGGAAGAATAAGTATATGTTGCGAACAGCATCTGTGAGTAGTTGAGAAGGAAGAACTACTTGATTTTAGACGAAGTTTTTGATAAGATTTCTATGGAAAGTGTCCCGGATTTTTGACAAAGAAATCAGGGATAATGTCAATGATTCATATAAAACGGATTTGAAAATTTAGAAGTAAGAAAGGAAACATAACAATGAGAAAAACAATTCATGCAGAAAATGCACCGGCAGCAGTAGGACCTTATGTACACGCAGTAGAGGTAGGCGATTTTGTATATACCTCCGGCCAGATCGGTCTTGTTCCGGCAACTGGCGTACTTGCTGATGGGGTAGAGGCTCAGGCTGAGCAGGCATTACAGAACATTCAGGCGGTCCTTGCGGCAGCAGGCTGTACCATGGCAGATGTTATCAAGACCACCGTATTTTTGGCGGATATTGCAGATTTCGGTAAGATTAATGAGATTTACGCAAAGTATTTCACCGGTGAGACCCCGGCTCGTTCCTGCTTACAGGCAGGCGCACTTCCGAAGGGCGCATTGTTTGAAATCGAAGTTGTGGCATATAAGGGCTAATGAATAAGCCTTACTATGTATATCTGCTTCGTTGTACCGACGGTTCTCTTTATGCGGGGATTACGACGGATGTGAAACGTAGGTTTGCGGAGCATGCATCCGAGGGCAAATCGGGTGCAAAGTACACAAGGAATCATCCGCCGAAGGAGATGGCGGTGGTATGGACGGCAGAAAACCGTTCTGTGGCGTCAAAGCTTGAGTGGAGTTTAAAGCATTTGACGAAACAGCAGAAAGAAGTATTGTGCAGAGAACCGGAGCGACTGGATGAATTTGTTGAGATACACGCTACCGGATATGTAGAATTTGTTCCGGGGGAAGGAACAGAATAAGAAAAATCAAAAGGCCAGTAGTACGGGATATGTACTACTGGCTTAGTATTTATTTATGCATTCGTCAGATTCTCATCCGCTTTCGGGAACTTCTTTCGCATAATGATAAAGCATACCAGATGTGCCAAAAGCGTCACGGTCCAAGTGACCGGATAGGAAGTAAACAGCACCTCCGGGGTATGGAATTTCGGGATTTTGAAAATAGTGGCAATCCATAAAAGACGCAAGCCGCAGGCACCGATCATGGAAACAATGGTCGGTGTGACGCCGTAGCCCATGCCGCGGATAGAACCGACAATGGTGTCCATCATACCGCAAAGCAGATAGGTGGTACAGATAATTGCGAGGCGGACCATTCCGGCATCGATGGACTCCGGAGAGTCGGTGTAGATGCCAAGGAGCGGACGTCCGAATAGGAATGCAAGATTGCCGAAGACCAGGCCGGCCACCATGGCACAGCCCTCCGCGCAGAACAAGATTTTATTGATGCGGGAGTATTTCTTTGCACCGATGTTCTGACCGGTAAAGGTCAGGGCCGCTTGATGAAAGGCGTTCATGGAAACCCATACAAAGCCTTCAATGCTGGCTGCGGCAGAGCTTCCGGCGATAATGATTTCACCGAATCCGTTAATGGAAGACTGGATGACTACGTTGGACAGAGAGAATACCACGCCCTGCAGTCCTGCCGGAATTCCGATGCGAACCAGACCCCATAGGGTAGCACCGTCGATTTTCAGCTTGTTCAGTACAATGCGGAAGGCCTCGTCTTCTTCCTTTAAAAGGCAACGGAACACCAGCCCTGCGGACATGTACTGGGAAATAATAGTTGCCAGAGCAACTCCGGCCACGTCCATACGAAATACGATAACGAACAGCAAATTCAGTAAAACATTGACAACACCTGCTGCAGTAAGATAGTAAAGCGGACGTTTGGTATCCCCCTTGCTTCGAAGCAGAGAGCTGCCGAAGTTGTAAAACATCATGGCCGGCATACCGAGGAAATATACGCGCATGTAAAGAGATGCCAGGCCGATTACACTGTCCGGAGATTTCATCAGCGCAAGAAATTGCGGTGCGAATATTAAGCCGATGACGGTTAAAACGACACCGCTGAGTAAGCTGATGGTGACCGCGGTATGTACGACTTTGCCGGTATGCTCCTTGTCTCCCGCGCCGATGTATTTGGCGGAAAGCACATTGGCACCGATGGAAAGACCCAGGAAAACATTGGTCATTAAATTAATCAAAGAAGAAGTGGAGCCTACCGCAGCAAGAGAATTACGTCCGGCGAATTGACCGACTACAGCAATATCCGCAGCGTTAAACAACAGCTGTAAAAGGCTGGAAAACATAAGAGGCAGGGCAAAGCGGAGCATTTTCGGAAGCAATGCACCGGTTGTCATGTCTAATTCATAAGCACCTGTTTTTTTCATGACAGAATCCTCCAATTAAAACGCTTCGAACCGTCCCGATGCACCGCACGGAAGCACGAGACCGCTTTCCCGTACCGGAAGACCGATTTCGGAAGCTTCAATGTGTCCGGAGAACCGGCGAAGCTCGGTGCCCAAAAGATAGGACAACAGAGCCGGCTGCAGACCGGTGGTGTAGGAATTGATTAGGAAGAATAAAGGTTCCTCCTTTAAAACCTGGGTAGTCAACTGTACAAAGGAGTGAATCTGTTCTTCGATTTTCCAAATCTCACCCTTCGGACCTCTGCCGTAGGACGGCGGGTCCATGATCACCGCATCGTAACGGTTACCGCGGCGGATTTCACGCTCCACAAACTTGACGCAATCGTCTACAATATAGCGAATCGGTGCCTCGCCGAGGCCGGAAAGAGCAGCGTTTTCCTTGGCCCAGGTGACCATGCCCTTGGAAGCATCCACGTGGGTTACGGCTGCACCGGCTGCGGCAGCGGCTAAGGTAGCACCGCCGGTATAAGCAAATAAATTTAATACCTTAATCTCACGGTTTGGGTCCGCTTTCTTTGCGGCACGGATTTTGTCGCCGAACCAGTCCCAGTTCACTGCCTGCTCCGGAAATACGCCGGTATGCTTAAATGCAAAAGGCTGAAGGCGGAAGGTCAGTTCCTTATAATGCAACAGCCAGTTTTGCGGCAAATCAAAAAACTCCCATTCGCCGCCGCCTTTGTTGCTGCGGTGATAGTGAGCGTTTAACTTCTTCCATTCAGCGGCCTTTTTCGGGGTGTTCCAAAGCACCTGAGGGTCCGGACGTAATAAAATATAATCGCCCCAGCGCTCTAATTTTTCACCGCCGGAGGCATCCAGTACTTCGTATTCTTTCCAATCACTTGCAATCCACATAAAAGTCCTTTCTGTGCGGTACGCACACGGGGATAGGTTTACAAAACGTTCCAATCGATTCTGCACTTATTGTAGCACTATAATGCATAACGGTCAATGAGGAAAAATGTATGAAATCGACCGCTTCTTTCCGGCCTTTTTCGTCTCTTTTTATTGACTTCAAGCCTCTTTTATATTAGTATAATATTAGGAAAGTTTAACAATTATTTCCGATTTTATGTGGGGGACAAAAGATGGTCATTGATTTTAAGTGCCCGATGTGTGGTGCAGGGATGGAGTATGACAGTGAGCTGGGAAAATTAGAATGTGACAGCTGCGGTCATACACAGGATATCGAAAGTGCTCCGGAAACAGAGCAGGAGGAAGCCATACAAGTAACGCCCTTTGACGGAAGTCAGATTCCGGATGAGACGGTAGTTGCGGAGGTGTTTGAAGAAAAAGAGTCCTCTGTGTATACAGAGGAGCGGGAGTTTTTGTGTAACGGTTGCGGTGCGGCTATCGTAACGGAGCCGGAGGTCAGCGCGACTCATTGCCCGTATTGCGGTTCGGCAGTGGCGTTTAAGGCACGCCTTACCGGACAATATGCGCCGGATAAGGTAATTCCGTTTACGGTGTCTAAGAAGGAGGCACAGGATTTGTTCCGGAAATGGGCGAAAAACGGTATTCTTTCTCCGAAGGATTTTATGACGGAGAAACGTCTTGGGGAGATTACGGGTGTGTATGTGCCGTTCTGGCTGTATGATATGAATGTGTCTGCAGAGGCGGATTGTCTGTGCGGCAAAAAGCGTTCCTATCGAAAAGGGGATTATATTTACCATGAGACCAAGTATTATCATGTGTACCGCCGCGCCTATCTGAGTTACCACAAGGTACCGGCGGATGCGTCCGTGAAAATGGATGATGAGACCATGGATTGCCTGGAACCGTACAATTATACAAAGCTGAAGAAGTTTTCTCCGGAGTATCTGGCAGGCTTTCAGGCGGAGAAATACGGACTGGATGCGGATAAACTGCAACCCCGGGCAAAGGAACGGGTACGAAAGTACGCCGAGAAGTATCTGGCAGACAGTATTCGCGGGTATTCCACCACGACGTATCAGAAAAAGGAATGTCTGGTGAATAAGGCAAATGAGTTTTATACTCTGCTTCCGGTTTGGACTTTGCATTATGAGTACAAGGGTGAAATGCAGACCTATACCATGAACGGACAGACCGGTAAGATTATCGGGAAAGCCCCGGTTTCCGGTGGCCGTGTAGCAAAATGGGCAGGTATTTTATATGGCGGAAGTCTTGCAATACTGGCACTTCTTACGTATTTGGTAATATAGGGGGTGCGGGTGATGAAAAAGAATTTATATAAGATTGTATGGATGTGTTTGGCTCTTGTGCTGGCGGTGGGATGTTTCGTCCCGGCAAGAGCAGCATTTGCAGATACAAGAGGAGCGGCCCGACAGATTCTCGAGGAGAATCTTGCCCGGACCGGCATGAACTTAAATGAAGACCAACGGATTTATGACTTTTTCGGGAAATTCAGTCGGGGGGATTTGAATGAAATCGAGGGCTGGATTGAGGGAAAGGAAGAAGAGGGCGATATCAGCATCCGCGTCTTTGTGGCGGCGATGGATATGAGCATAGAGAAGTATTTCCTGGAGGAATGTGCGGATGCACTTTGTGACAGCGGTTATGCCGAAGAGGATTTGGCGATTATGCTTCTGAATCTGGACTATAACAACCGTGGCATTTGCATCCAGGGCTATGGCCTTTGCGAGGAACGGGTAAACGATGACCGTATCGAGTACATACTGGACGATATTATCGAACATTTTTCCGATGAGGATTATGTATACGGTGTGAAGTTGTTTGCAACGGAGGCGGCTTACTATGCACAGTCTACGAATTACGGTGTGTATTTTAAGGATAATTCCTTTGAAGGAAAGATGAAGCGTATGCCGTGGCCTTTGGTGATTCTTGCTCCGGCGGTCGTGGCCTTTGTCGGTATTTTGTTGATGAAGGGCTCCAAGGGCGGAGAGATGACCACCAACGGAAAGACCTATATTCAAAACGGAGTATCCGGATTGACGGCCAATAAGGACGATTATGTGCGGACCGATGTGTCAAAAACCTATTCGCCGGTGAGCTCCGGAAGTTCCGGCGGAAGAAGCAGCGGAGGGCGCAGCTCCGGTGGCGGCGGGAGAAGAGGCGGAGGAAGGTCTCATTCCGGCGGCAGCCGCAGATTTTAGTCCGTAATTATAAAAATTATGAAAAGGGAGAGAGGACGATGGGAAAAGCTTTAACGGAAGTATCACAAGAGATTTTGGAACTGGCGGACCTTTGTCGTAGTAACAGCGGCATCGATCCGGAGCTTTATAAGGTACATGACGTAAAACGTGGCCTGCGTGACTTAAACGGTAACGGCGTGGTTGCGGGACTGACCCGGATTTCGGATATTGTATCGTTCCGTATGGAAAACGGGGAAAAGATTCCGTGTGAAGGTGTGCTTCGGTATCGCGGAATCGACATTCGTGAGATTTGTAACGGTTTTTTAAGCGAGGGCAGATTCGGCTTTGAAGAGGTGGCGTATTTGTTGTTATTCGGGCAGCTTCCGACAGAAAAGGAGTTGACGGAGTTTAAGCAACTTCTCAATGCTTCCCGGACGTTGCCGACGAATTTTGTCCGAGACGTCGTGATGAAGGCGCCGAGCAAGGATATGATGAATACCATTTCCCGATGTGTGTTGACATTGGCTTGCTATGATAAGAAGGTAGACGATATCAGTCTTCCGAATGTGCTTCGTCAGTGTATCATGTTGATTGCGGTATTTCCGATGTTGGCGGTGTACGGTTATTGTGCGTATAATCACTACGGCAGAGGGAAGAGCCTTTATATTCATAATCCGGACCCGAAGCTTTCTACGGCGGAGAATATTTTGCGGATGCTTCGTCCGGATAAGAAGTATACGGAGCTGGAAGCAAAGATTTTAGATATGGCGCTGGTGCTTCATATGGAGCACGGCGGCGGTAACAATTCCACCTTTACTACACATGTAGTAACATCTTCGGGAACGGACACCTATGCGGCCATTGCGGCGGCGCTCGGTTCCTTAAAGGGACCGAAGCATGGTGGAGCCAACATCAAGGTGGTGCAGATGTTTAACGACCTGAAGCACTCCGTAAAGGATACCAAGGACCCGGCCCAGGTAGAGGAGTATCTGGTGAAGCTTCTGCATAAGGAAGCCTTCGATAAGAAGGGACTGATTTACGGTATGGGCCATGCGGTATATTCCCTGTCCGACCCGCGTTCCTGCCTGTTAAAGGAGTACGTGGAGACGCTTGCCAAGGAAAAGGGAAAGATGGCAGAGTATCATTTGTATAAGATGGTAGAAGAGATGGGACCGCGGATTATTGAGCGGGAGCGCCGCATTTACAAGGGAGTCAGCGCAAATGTGGATTTCTACAGCGGATTTATTTACAGTATGCTGGACCTTCCGGCAGAGCTGTTTACACCGTTGTTTGCCATGGCGCGTATTGTAGGCTGGAGTGCCCATCGTATGGAGGAACTCATTAATCAGGATAAGATTATCCGCCCGGCATACAAAGCAATCTTAACGGACGGCGAGTATGTAGAGCTTACGGACAGATAAATTGAAGTAGACAAAGGAGGAAAACTATGTTTTGCGGTAATTGTGGTGAAAAAATGCAAGACGGAGCAAAGTTTTGCGGAAAGTGTGGCTGGAAGGTAGAAGCAGCGGCTGCACCGGTACAGGATGCGGTAGAAGAAAAGGCTGCCGAAGTACAGGATACGGTAGAAGAAAAGGCTGCCGAAGTACAGGAGGCAGTAGAAGAAAAGGTTGCCGAGGTACAGGCGGGTACAGAAGAAAAAGTGGCCGAAGTAAAAGCAGAGGCAGAAGAAAAGGTTGCCGAGGTACAGGCAGTTGCGGAAGAGGTGGCAGCGGCCGCGGCGGTTGTACAGGCGGCAGAGGAAGAAAAGGCTCCGGCAGAAGAGCCGGTAGTGGCAGCGGCACCGGTACAGGAGCCGGTAGCTGAGGAAGCGCCGAAAGCGAAAAAGAAGAAGGGCTTATGGATTCTGATTCCGGTTATTTTACTTGCCCTGGCAGGTATTGCGGTAGCTGTTGTACTCTTTTTAGGTAGTCTGAAGAGAGAGGAAGTAGATTTGAGCGATGCGGTTACCTTTACGGTGACGGGATACTCCGGTTACGGTGTGGCAGAGGTTGTGCTGAATGAAGAAGCACTGGAGGAGAAGTACGATGACCTCATCTCCGAGCATACGAAGATTCGCTGGTCTAAGTTTATGGAAGAAGTGGACTTACTGGAGTATGAGGTAACCGAGCTTACCGGTCTTTCCAACGGTGACAAGATTATTCTCACCTGGGAGTACGATAAGGAGCAGGCAGCAGAAGAATATAAGGTAGATATTCTTTGCGAGAGCATCGAATATACCGTAACCGGTCTTACGGAAGTGAAGAAGGTAGATCCGTTTGAAGATTTTACGGTGACCTTTGACGGTGTCAGCGGAGACGGTTATGCGAATATTGATGTAGAAGGCTATCCGGACTACAGGAATTACTTTAATTATGAGGTATCCAACCGCTACAGTCTTTCTAACGGTGATACGGTAGAGATTACCTTTGATGTTTCCAAGTATAAGGATTTTGTGGCGGAGCAGTTCGGTTATGAGTTGTATCCGACAAAGAAGAGCTATACCGTAGAGGGTCTTACGGAGTATGTGTGGGCGGATGAGCAGATTACCGAAGCTACAGTAAAGCCGATGCTGGCTGCTGCAGAGAAACACATTTATGACCACATCAATCAGTATTGGGACGAGGAGTCTTCCGTGAAGAAGCTGGCCTGTGTCGGTCATTTTATTTCCAGACCGGATTCTATGGATGACAGTGTAAAGAATATAATCGGTTTGATTTACAAGGTAAATGCAAACGTATTTGTAGAGGAAAGAAATCTGGAAGTAGAGTACTATTTCCCGGTTTTGTTTAAGAATGTAGTGCTGGGCGAGGACGGTGCTTTTGTATTCCAGGAAAGTAATATTTCCCACACCGGCGAAAGATTTTACAAGGAGTTTGAGCCGGAAAACGAAGAGGATACGGTTCCGAACGGTACCTGGTATTTCTACGGATATGAGACTCTGGACGGCTTAAAGGAGGACTATGAGGTTCACAGCGTAAGCTGGACTACCGTGGAGACGGAGAACTTTGTAGAGAAGAATTACACGGAAGCTGTCAGTGCAGAGATTACGAAGGCGTTTACCGAAAGTCTTAAGAAGGTGGAAGAAGGTAATCCGGAGACTTTAATCGCAGATGCAATCGAAGCATTCCTTACGGCATCTAACGGTTGGCAGGAAACTGCCGGCATCAGCGGTATCAAGTGCGTAGAGACCAGACTGTACAGCAGTGATGTCATTTCGGAGACTGTTCCGATGAATTGCTTCGATGTGATATTGCAGGTTACCGCAACCATTGAGTATGAGGATATGTTCGAGGAGTTCCCGTTCTACTATGTGGTAAGATATCCGGATGTGACGGTAGGCACCGACGGAATGCTGACGGCAGACCTGACGGCACGCACCACGGCGAACGGTCAGTTTACGAAGATGTTGGGAGACAAAGAGGTATATACCGGATGGTTCTCTCCGGCAGTGAATGTATGGGTATATGAGGGTTATCAGACCATGGAGGAGCTTGCTGCGGCAAATCAGGAAACCCGCGCAAAGAGAGTCTTCTATGTGTTACATACAACCAAGGCTTATGAAGTAGAAGCGGCTACCGATATGAACGCATGGGCAAAGGCGGATGATACCGCTGTAGTTGCGATTGCGATGGCTGCCTTCAGCGAGACTACGGCGGATTGGCCGGAAAGTGCAAAGGTAAGCGGTGTAGAGTGTGTGGACACCTACCTGATTTCCTGCGATGTTCCGACCAAGGCGAATGAACTGGCGGTATTGTTAAAGGTAACTGCGGAAGTGACTTACGAGGAAAATACGGAAGCATTTGACTATTACTACATGGTACGTTTTGGTAATGCAGCGTTGGATGCAGACGGAGCTATTTCCTTTGATGTGGCGACAATGGTGTTGACGGACAATCCGTTTACAAAGATGTTAGGTGACGAAGAAGTTCCGGGTGCGGAAGGCGAGTCGGCCCTGAACGTGTGGAACTTTAGCGGCTATGCGACGGCAGAGGATGCGGAAGCAACCGTTTTGGCAAAGAGAGAGAATCATATTAACTATACCGGCGTAAAGGTACCGGAACCGGTAGTCGAGGAAGAACCGACAGAGACTCCGGAAGGTGAGGGAGAGGTACCGGCTGAGGGCGAAGAACCGACCGAGGAGCCGACCACCGAGGGTGAAGAGCCGACCGAGGAGCCGAAGACCGAGGGAGAGGAATCCGCGGAAGAGCCGAAGGCAGAGGCTTCGGAAGATGGCACCTATAGCTTGGAACTGACAGAGGTTGGAGAAGAGAAGCCGAAGGTAATCAAGGTGATTCGTGAGATTTCCGGTCTGGATTTAGAGGCGGCAAAGAATTTAGTAGATGCTGCACCGAGTATCGTTAAGGAAGGTCTGACCAAGGAAGATGCGGAAAATCTAAAGGCACGGTTGGAAGCAACCGGAGCAAAAGTAACAATTAAGTAAGGTACATGATAGTAGTTTCAAAACGGACTGTTGCATTGGATGTAACGGTCCGTTTTTTTTGCGTATGCAGGAAGTTATTTATGATAATAGCGTAGTTGGAATTAGGAGGATGCTAGGAAAAAGACGGCTGATTTCATATTGTTTTTCTTGGAAACGGTTTGTTATACTGGTAGTATAGAAAAGGAAATATAGAAAACGGAGGACAAGACTATGGCATGGTACACATTAAATAATATTGCGACGATGACGGGACTGACGACACGGACATTACGGAATTATTTACAGATGGGGCTGCTTACAGGCGAAAAGGTAGACGGGGTATGGAGGTTTTCCGAGGAACAACTTTATGCCTTTATGGATCATCCGACGGTGCGCCAGGGAATGCATGCGAAACAAAATGCAATTGTAACCGATTTTCTGTTGATGGGTGGAAGAAAGGAAAACCGGACCTGCGTGATTCTGGACTATTGCATGGATTGGGATGATGCGAAGAGAGCCATTGATTTTTTCTGTAAAAAAATCAATGAACTGGGGGACGATGAATTACGGTTTGGTATGGAACGGCACAAAAAGAATGTGCGATTGATTATCAGCGGTTCGGAAAGATTGGTAAGAGAGATTATGAAATGTTACTATGAGGGAAATTAGCGGTCGAGACACTGCTTGTTTGAGAAATAAGGGTTTGGAAACAACAAAAAGTAGAAAAATGTACAAATTCACCACAAAAAATGAAGTCGCGGTTGATTTTAGTGCTACCGCTCAACTGAAATGTGTGATATACTAAGCTCAACACAACCGAAAGGGGAATTCGAGCATGGCAGGTACGACTTTTTCAACTACATTGCAGACTTTACGAAAGAACAGAGGAGTAACCCAGGAGCAGTTGGCGACACATTTGGGAGTCAGCCCCCAGGCGGTTTCTAAATGGGAGAACGGAAGTTATCCGGACGGAGATTTGCTTCCGCAGATTGCGGATTACTTTGAGGTGTCCATTGATTATTTGTACGGACGGGCAAAGGATACGGTGTCTTTGGAGCAGCAGCTGATGGATGCGATACAAGCAATTCATGTGGGACCGGATTTTGATCATACAGAACATTTGGACCGGATACTGAAATATATTTGGGCAATGCAGCTTGGTTTTTGGCCGGAAAACAAAACCTATTACGACAGAACGAGGTCGGAAGGGAACCATGTCATTGTATCTACTGCGCATGATAAGTCCGGATTCAACCTTTTCCGCTTGAACAAGAATTTGGAGTTTTACACGATAATGAAGCGTCCGGAGAAGGGATTCGGTTCCTATTTTAAGGTAACGGATGAACTGGCAGAGTTATTTGCTTTCCTTGGAAAGAAAGAGAATCTGAAGGTGTTGTTCTATATGCTTTCTCTGGATGCGGGCGATGGAGTGTCTGTACCTACCATAGCGAAGCGAATCGGCATCAGTGAAACAGAAACAAGAGCGGCAATGGATTATTTAAAGAGGCTGCCGAATTATGAAACGGGCAATCGAATTATTGCGGAGGTATCTGTTTTGGATGAGTTTGATAAAAAAGAGGCATTGTACGCAGTAAACAGTGCATTGACCGGTACTGTGTTACTTTTGCTTGCGGGAGCTGACTTGATTTTGCATCCGCCGGGAAGCTTCGCACTTTCTGTGGGGTGTACGGATAAGGCATGGTTTGAACGGGACCAACTGGACTTTTTGCAGAAGCCGGTGAAGAAATAGAGAAGTGCTGCATAGGAGCGGAAAACGATAGAAATATAAAGGGAGAGTAATAAAATGAAACGAAACAAAAAGAAAAAGCCGGAGAGCGTAGAACAAGAAAAGAAGAACCCCCTCCACAGAGAACACGGGGTATTCAAAAATGCGGGCTTTGTGTTTAAGCATATGCTCGGCTACGATAAGAAACTGTTGCTGTTTATTGTACTGGGTGCAATTTGTGAGCCGCTGATGCGGTATTTCTGGACCTTCCTGCCGAAGCTTATCCTGGATTTGATTACGGGAGAAGGAAACAGAGAAGATTTGTTTTGGCTCATGGTGGTGATGGCGATTTTTCAGCTCATTCTAACCATGGTAACGACCTATTATCACTACGGTGTGGATTGGCGATATGTCGGTGCCCGGTTCTATATTATGCTGAAAATGAACCGCAAGGCCATGAAGATTGATTTTGAGCATTTGGAGAATCCGGATGTGATGGACTGCTATCAAAAGGCACAGAATGCGGTGGGTGGTAATAGTGCCGGCGTTGAGGGCATGATGCGTGAATGTACCCGCTTTTTGGAGTCTTTCACTACGGTGTTGTTCGGTATCGGTATTTTAAGTACCATGAATCCTTGGATTGTGGTTTTGATGTTGGTGATTGCGGTGGCGAACTTCCTCATTGTGAACCGTACCAACAAGATTACGAAAATGCGGGTGTGGGACCCGCTTGCTACCTGGTGGAGAAAACGTGGGTACATGCAGCATGTAACCACGAACTTTGATGCCGCAAAGGATATCCGTATGTTCGGGTTGCGCGGGTGGCTGAAGGAGGAGTATGAAGAACTTAATAAGACACGATATGAGGCACAGAAAGTAAATGCAACCTTCTGGTTCTGGACCAGTGTATCCGCGAATGTATTTTGGTGTCTGTCTCAGGTTTTGGTATACGCATGGCTGGTGCGCTCCATGATCCGGGGCGAGCTGACCATCGGTAACTTTACGCTGTATCTGGCATCGGCGGGAACCTTCTTTGAATATGTTTCCGGCCTGTTAAACGGTGCGGCGGGTATTCTTGCGAGAAACCGTGAGGTGGACGATTTCCGAAGCTTCCTTGATTTTGACGGCGGTGATAGGAAAAAGGATGGAAAGGAATTGCCGAAGGCAGAGTCTTACGAATTTGTATTTGACAATGTGTCTTTCAAATATCCGAAGGCAGAGCGTTATGCTCTGAAGAACCTGAACCTGACCCTTGCGGCGGGAGAGCGTTTGGCGGTGGTAGGCTTGAACGGTGCGGGTAAGTCCACCATGATAAAGCTGTTGCTCCGGTTGTACGAGCCGACGGAGGGACGGATTTTATTGAACGGCGTGGATGTCAGAGAGTATGATAAAGAAAGCTATTACGATGCCTTTGCACCGGTGTTCCAGCAGGTAGAGCTGTTTGCCTTCCCGATGGACGAGAATGTATCCATGAAGGAGCCGGAGCGTACCGACGGTGCGAAAGCAAAAGAATGCTTAGAGGCAGCGGGACTGACGGAGAAAATCGCTTCCTTGCCGAAGGGTACGAAGACAGAGATGTTAAAGATTGTGTATGATGACGGCGTGGATCTCTCCGGTGGTGAAAAGCAGAAGCTTGCACTGGCGAGAGCCTTGTACAAGGATGCGCCGGTGGTGGTACTGGATGAGCCGACGGCAGCCCTGGATGCCCTTGCGGAAGCAAAGCTTTACGAGGATTTTGATAAGTTAATCGGCGGAAAGACGGCGGTGTATATCAGTCATCGATTAAGCTCCACTCAGTTCTGCAGTAATGTGGCTATGTTTGCGGACGGCGAGATGGTGGAGTACGGTACCCATGCCGAGTTGATGGAGAAAAACGGTGCCTATGCGGAGATGTTCCGGATTCAGGCTCAGTATTATGTAGAAGAAGCGGAGAACGCAGAAAAGGAGGTGGCTGCACATGGGGAAAACTAAGGAGCAGAAGTTGGCGGCAAAAGAAGACAGCCGTGCAATCAAGAGAACACTTAAATTCATGATAGCGGTAGCGTGGAAGGAACGTCCGTCTCTGTTTGTGGTATACGCCCTCTTATTTGTGGCGCGTCTGATTCAAAAGGCTCAGGTGGTGATTCTGCCGAAGTTTTTGATTGATGAATTAATGCTGATTTTAGGCGGGGCTCCGGCAGAGAATCATTTGCGGAATGTGGTGCTGTATGTGGCCCTGATTTGCGGAAGTAACCTTCTGGCGAATATTATGAACAATGTTGCTAATCAGTGGCGCAGTGTACTGGAGGAGTGGTTTAACGAATACTTTGAGGTGCGTCTGGCGGAGCACACCATGCAGATGGACTTTGAGCATACGGAGGATCCGGAGGCGCTGGATCAGCTCAATCGTGCCAAGGAAGGCATCAGCTGGTACAGTGGCGGTGTTGTGGGTGTGTTAAACAGTGTGTATGATTTGGTGGGAAACATTGCGGTGCTTCTCGGTGTCAGCACCATTATCCTTGTGACTTGTCCGCTGCTATTGCCAGTGCAGATTATTGGACTTTTGTTAATCAGTATGTTTAACGCAAGAAACAATAAAATCGAGATTGAAAGCTACAAAGATTTGGCGGGAATCAATCGTATTTTCGGTTACTTCTTGTTCCAATTGGCGGATTTTACCTACGGAAAGGAAATTCGTCTGTACGACAGTGCGGAAATGATGTTGCAGAAGGCGGATACAGAGTGTAAGAAACTGGCGGATGTGTGGAAAAATATGACCGGAAGACAGCGGACCAACGCCTGGGGCATGGATATAGTCAATGCGGCAAGAGACGGGATCAGTTACTTTTACATCGGTTTGCTTGCGCTGTTAAAGAAGATTACGGTGGGTGACTTTTCCATGTGTATTACATCCGCTTCCGAGCTGTATCAGGGAATGTTCGGCGTAGTGCGGGGTTGTCAGGATATTGCAAAGCGTTGCATTTATGCACATCAGTTTATAAAGCTTTTGGATTATCCGGTGGCGTTGGAGAAGGGAGATAAGAAGGTAAGCGGTGAGAAGCATGTCATTGAGTTCTCGCATGTAAGTTTTAAGTACCCGCGTTCCGAGCAGTATGTCTTAAAGGACATCAATTTAAAGATTACCTCCGGGGAGCATTTGTCGGTGGTGGGTTTAAACGGTGCCGGAAAGACCACTTTTATCAAGCTTCTCTGTCGTTTATATGACGTGACGGAGGGTGAGATTTTAATCGACGGTATCAATATCAAGGAATATTCCGAAGAAGAGTACCGGAAGCTGTTTGCGGTGGTGTTCCAGGATTTCCGGCTGTTTGCCTTCAGCTTAAGAGATAATATCGCGCTGAGTAATAGTGCAAAGGAGGATGAGGTGAATCGCGTATTGGAACTGTCCGGCTTCTACGAGGACGCACAGAAGCTACCTCAGGGACTGGATACGATGTTGTATAAGAGCTTTGACGAAAAGGGCACGGAGCTTTCCGGCGGTCAGCAGCAGAAAACTGCCATTGCCAGAGCCTTGTATAAGAACGCACCGATTGTCATTTTAGACGAGCCGACGGCGGCACTGGACCCGGT
>JAZUBD010000204.1:0-1285 GCA_045638305.1 Lachnospiraceae bacterium | reverse complement strand
TGGTACCGAGACGCTTCTTCTGGAAATCGATGACCTTCATGTGGTCCGGATTGATTTCCGGCACTACCATCGGAACGTCCGGAGTCCAGCGATGTGCACTGTTGTTGGAAACGACCGGAGTCTCGGTCTTTGCGTAAGCTTCCTCGATTGCCTTAATCTCGTCCTTGGTCATATCTACTGCGCTGAATACGAAGTCAACGGTTGCAGCAACTGCTTCTACTTCGTTTACGTTCTTTACGATTAACTTCTTTACTGCTTCCGGCATCGGGGTGGTCATCTTCCAACGATCGCCTACTGCCTCTTCGTAGGTCTTGCCTGCGCTACGCGGGCTTGCAGCCACGGTAACTACCTCAAACCACGGATGGTTCTCAAGGAGAGCAATAAATCTCTGTCCTACCATACCGGTTGCACCTAAAATTCCGACTCTTAACTTTGCCATAACTTTTACCTCCATCTTTTCACCGAACTTCTTATCATTTACTTCCTATCGCGTCTCGGTTTGTTTTTCTCTCGCGAACATTTGTCTTTCGCTATCATACACTCTTTTTATGGAATTGTCAACACCCAATTTGAAATATTTTTAAAATTTGTCATTCCTGTCGAAGAATCGACCGGATATACCTTCCCTTTTGCCTATTCTGCCGATGTTTTGTCACCGTTTCAACACCCCGAATCTACGTTATTCAACCGCACCTTCGGTCTCTCTCCTATATTCCTCCAGCAACGCCTCCAGCTCCGCCATGGTCTCCACCGCGTTTACCCTGACACGAAGCTTTGCGGAATTCGGATATCCTGTCGTATACCAAGCTACATGCTTGCGCATTTCCCGCATGCCGAGGTACTCTCCCTTAAACTCCAACTGCAACCTTGCGTGTCGTAAAATCGTCTCAATCAGCTCCGCCATCGCCGGTTTCGGAAGCAGTTCTCCCGTTTCCAAATAATGATTCACCCGATGAAACAGCCACGGGTCTCCCTGTACGCCCCGAGCCAGCATAAGCCCGTCACAGCCTGTGGTGTCTAACATCCGTTTCGCATCCTCCGGGGTAAAAATATCTCCGTTTCCGATGACCGGTATCTTTACCGCCTCTTTTACCTGCCTAATAACCTCCCAGTCCGCCTTGCCGCTATAATACTGCTCTCTGGTACGTCCGTGGACCGCAATGGCTGCCGCACCGCTCTCCTCCGCAATCCGCGCCATCTCCGGAGCATTGGCATCCTCTTTTCCGAAGCCTTTCCGAATCTTTACCGTCACCGGCTTCTTGATTGCCTTTGCGATTGCCTCAAT
>JAZUBD010000203.1:0-2839 GCA_045638305.1 Lachnospiraceae bacterium | reverse complement strand
CTATTGCAACTCCTTGGCACACAGAACGACATGGCTACGATCCGACTTTGTACCGCGCTTTTTGTCTCTGGTGGGGCTGAGTGAAAAGTACAAGGCTTACCCGGATGAACTTTCCGGCGGAGAACAGCAGCGGGTGGCGTTGGCCAGAGCACTGGTAAACAATCCGGTGATTTTGCTGGCGGATGAGCCGACAGGTAATCTGGATCCGAAAAATTCCTGGGAAATCATGCATTTGTTGGAAGAAATCAACCGCCGCGGTACCACGGTGGTGGTGGTAACCCATAACCATGAAGTGGTAGATATGATGCAGAAACGTGTCATTACCCTTCGGAACGGCAGAGTCATCAGTGATGAACAGAAGGGTGGGTATGTGTATGCAAGGTATTAGAACGTTTTTTTATTGCTTAAAGCAGGGCATCCGGAGCATTTTTCACAACGGAATGTTTTCGCTGGCTTCCATCGGTACTATAGCCGCAAGTTTGTTTATATTGGGTCTGTTCTATTTTGTGTCTTCCAATGTCAGTTATGTGATGAAAGAGGCAGAACAAAATGTAGGTGTGACGGTGCTGTTCGTGGAGAATTGTCCGCAAGAGAAGATAGATGCAATCGGTGCGGCAATCAAAACAAGGGCAGAAGTTGCCGGTGATCCGGTGTTCATCTCCGCGGAAGAGGCCTGGGAGAATTATAAAAAGGACCATTTAAACGAGGAATTGGCGGCTACCTTCGGGGCGGATAATCCTCTTCAGGATTCCGCGTCCTTCAAGGTATATTTAAACGATGTATCCATGCAGGACGTATTGATTCGATATATCGAGGGCCTGGACGGTGTGCGTAAGGTAAATGCGCTGGAGGGCGTGGCGGAGAGCCTGCAGGGAATCAAACGTATGGTGACGCTGGTCTCGGTAGCAATTATTGTGATTTTGGTAGCGGTAGCGGTATTCCTTATCCGGATGACCGTATCCATCGGTATTTCCGTCCGAAAGGAAGAGATTTCTATTATGAATTTAATCGGAGCAACCGACTATTTTGTGCGGTTCCCGTTTGTGGTGGAGGGTGTAACACTGGGAGTTTGCGGAGCATTGGTTCCTCTTGGAATTTTACACCTGATTTACGGAAAGGTAATTGAATATCTTTCCGGAGAATTTGAAAGTGTATTTCGCAAAATGACCTTTTTAAGCGAGCATGAGGTTTTTGCAAAGCTGACACCGCTTTTACTTGCCATCGGTATATTAATCGGTTGGTTCGGTAGTACCATGTCCACCAGAAAGCAGTTAAAGAAAATCAGTTTGCGCTAGAAGAATGTACTGCAGAGAAAAGAAAGGAGACGCCGGATGAAACAGGTTCTGAAACAGGGAATTTGCTATATAGGGTTGATTGCGATCATTGTTTCGATGCTCCCGGGGGGACACGGAACGGAAGTACTGGCGGCACAATCCTATCAATCGGCTATTGATAAAGCCAAAGAAGAAAAAGAAGCGCTGGAACTGTTGCGTCAGGAAGCAGCGGATAAGATTGCAGCGCTTGAGGCAGATAAAAAGAGTACGGAAGAATACATTCAGAAGGTAGATGCAGAGCTGGCCGATGCTTATACCACGTTGGAGGAATTGGAAGAAAGTATCGCTTTGTGTGCGGATGCACTGGATTCTGCGGAAATCGAACTGGAGAATGCAAATCGGACCAAAGATAATCAGTATGCCACCATGAAGGCCCGGATAAAATATATGTATGAGAACGGAGAAACCAGTGTATGGGAATTGATTACAGGTTCGGACAGTCTGGAGGATTTGCTCAATCAGGTGGAGTACCGTTCCCAGATTGCAAAGTACGACGATAATTTGTTAAAACGCTATGAGGCATCCTGTGAGGAGGTAAAAAAGAAGGAAGAATCTTATGACCTGGCGTTGGTAGAGTTAAATGCGGAAAAAGAGGTACAGCAGCTGTTGATTGAGAATTTGTCCACAATGGTAGCAAATAAAGCAGCCTATATGGAAGAACTGACCGCCAGCCTCGGAGTTACGGAGGAGCAGTATTTCGAGTTTTATGAAGAAATCTCAAATAAAGAGATTGAGATAGCGGATTTGGAGGAGAAGGAGCGGCTCCGAATCGAAGAAGAGGAGCGTAAGAGAAAAGAAGAGGAAGAACGGCTAAGACGGGAAGCTGAGGAACGTAAGAGGCGGGAAGAAGAGTTAAAGAAGCTTGGACTGACCGACGAGACCTCGATTGATAATATGATCTGGCCGTTCCCGGGAGATCCGAATATTTACTCCTATTTCGGCTATCGTATTAATCCGATCAGTAAAAAGCCGGAGAATCACAGCGGTATCGATATCGGTGGCGCGTACGGTGCGGATATTGTGGCATCCCTTGCGGGACGTGTTACGAAGGCGACATGGAGTTCCATGAACGGAAATCATGTGGTAATTGACCACGGAAACGGCGTGACGACCCACTATTTGCATGCGTCGAAACTATTGGTAAAGGCGGGCGACTATGTAAAGCAGGGTCAGGTAATTATGAAATGCGGTTCCACCGGCTGGTCTACCGCTCCGCATCTGCATTTTACCATCCGTATTAACGGAACTCCGGTGGACCCTTGTAAGTATGTAAAACCGTAATAAGATGGAAGGAAGCAAGTGTTGTGAAAATGAGTAAGAAGTTTGGTTTTAAAAGAAAAATTATTGTTTTGGGCATGGTATTGCTTTTCTGTGTGGGCAGTGTGTCCGGCTTGGCTGGTTGCGGTGCGCCGTCGCCGGAGACCGGTTCCGGGAAGGAAAAGGCGGAGAAGGAGTACGGAAGTAATCTTTGGGATTTGTTTGCAGGGTTAAGTCGGATCGTAGCC
>JAZUBD010000202.1:0-5137 GCA_045638305.1 Lachnospiraceae bacterium | reverse complement strand
ATCACCACAAACATGGCGGTCATCACAAAATCCAGCCCTTCCGTGTTAAACGTAAGGAAGGACCCAAGAATGCCTCCCAATGTCGCTCCCGCTACCCAGTAAAATTGATTTAACACCGTTACAAAAAAATAAAACCAACCCTTATCCACATTTTCCGGAACCTCGGTGGCACAATTAATGGAAAAACTCTCATCACACATTCCGAAAATCAGGTATGCCTTTTTCATCCCTGTTCCCTTATACTTTTCCAATAGCGCAATTCCGTAAAACAAGTGTCTCGCCTGAATCATAAGTGCCATCAAAAAAGTTTGCAACGGCGCAAAACTGCCCAGCAACATCGTTACCGTCACAAACTCCAGCGAACCGCCGAAAATCACCAGACTCATACATAGCGGATAAACAAAAGAAAATCCCGACACCTTCATATAAAATCCGTACGACATTCCCAAAAATAAAAATCCCATCATAATCGGGATTGTTTTCGGAAATGCTGCCAAAAAAGCGTTTCGTATCATTCCATTCTTATTGTTGCGCACACGTTCCGCATCCATACTGCCATCCTCCAACTCAGTAATGCCACCACACCCTTAAAAGAATGTGGCGGCACAACATTCACTGTCTTTCTTATTTCCCCTGAATCTTTGCCTTCGCTTCCTCCTGCACCGCAATGACTCTGTCACACCATGCATCAAATTCCGGGTCTTCGACCTGTAACTCCGGATGATCCATTACATACGCAAGCACACGACGCACACCTTCTTCAAACCGCACCGTCGGTACAAACTCCGGCACCGCCCGTTTTACCTTTGTATTATCAAACACAACAGAACATGCCTTATCTCCCAGAAGCGCACCGGTAAAGTCATACGGTCCTGCCTCCGCAAGAAATGCGGAGGATACGTAATACGGCTTAAACGGCACATTCAATGCATCCGCTATGGTCTGATAAATTTGATTCCAGGTCAGTGTCTCATCGGAAGTAATCTGGAATACTTCTCCGATGGCGTGAGGATTTCCCATCAGACCGATAAATGCCTTGGCAAAATCCGTATTGTGGGTCATGGTCCAAAGAGAAGTACCGTCTCCGTGAACAATGACAGGCTTACCGGAAAGCATACGCTTTACCACCTGCCAGCTGCCTTTATCTCCGTGAACCCCTAACGGAACAGAACGCTCGTCATAGGTATGACTCGGGCGGATAATCGTTACCGGGAATCCCTTTTCCCGGTACATCTGCATCAAATACTCCTCGCAGACAATCTTGTTCCGGGAATACTCCCAATAAGGATTGGCAAGAGATGTGCCCTCTGTAATCACATGAGACTTACACGGCTTGTGATAGGCCGATGCGGAACTGATGTACATATACTGCTTTGTCTTTCCTGCAAACAGTCTGTAATCCCGCTCTACCTGGCCCTTCCCGAAACCGATAAAATCACAGACCACATCAAAGGAATGCTCCTTTAACAGCTCCGCCGCCTCTGCTTCATTGTTAATATCACCCTTGATAATGTTAATATTTTTCGGTAATGCATCATTTCTCGAACCACGGTTAAACAAATACAGTTCACAATCCGTCTCTGCCAGTTTTCTTGTAATCGCCATGCTGATTGTGCCTGTTCCGCCGATAAAAAGTACCTTCATGTAAGTGCTCCTCCTGTTGCTTTGTTTTGTAAACTGCAAACATCTTTTCATGTTCATATTCCAATGATACTCTATTTCCGGCTACTTGTCGATACTTATTTTTAAATCCGTCAAATTTTTCTTACCGTTTTTCCTTCATATACTTCGCCCCCGATGACCACCTGCTCAATAATGGTCGTCTTCGGTTTCTCGATTAACTCAATAAGCTTACGGGCCGCTTCCTCCCCGATAGCCTCCGTATCCTGGCGAAGCGTCGTTAACTTCGGCTCAATATGACGTCCGATTCGAAGTCCGTCGTATCCCGCCACGGAAATATCCTCCGGGATGCGAAGCCCCTTTTCCTTAATGACATTCATTCCGCCAAAGCTGGAAAAATCGTCCGGGTAAATAATACAGGTCGGCGGATTCTTCAGCGCCAGCAGCTCCTTGGTAGCCTCTCCCGTTTCTCTTGTACTTCGATACGCCGCTTCTTTGATATAGTCGTCCGGAATCGAAAGCCCGAATTCCTCCGCTGTCTTAAAAAAGGAGGACAGACGATTTTTCGTAACCGCGGAATCCGCACCGTGAATATATGCAATCTTTTTATGTCCCTGTCCGATAATATAGGTCAGCAAATCTCTCATACCGGTAACATTATCGGAAATCACCGCAGCACGTCCGTAGAAGGTATGGTCGATGGTTACCAGCGGAATGTCACTTTTTACCAACTCTTCCACCTCCGGATTTTCAAAATCCACGCAGGCAATTACCACTCCGTCAAACCCACGGTAACGGCAACGTTCCAAATAACTCATACGCTTTCCTTCCCCGTTTGCCGCGCTGATAAAGGTAATGTCATAGCCTTTTTTTTCCGCAAACTGCTTAAAACTGTTTAATACATTTGCGAAATAGTCATGGGTCAGACCGCTCTGGGCCTCATCCACAAACAGCACGCCTAAATTATAAGTCCGCTTCGTCTTTAACGCCCGGGCGGAAGAATTTGGGAAATACCCCAACTCCTTTGCCACTTTACAAATCCGGGCTTTGGTTTCTTCTCCGATATCCTTATGACCGTTCAAGGCCTTACTTACCGTTGCGATACTGACTCCGCACAGTTCGGAGATATCCTTCATTGATACCATATTATTATCCTCTCTTTGGGCTTACTCTTCTCACTCTTTCACACGCAGAACGTCTTTACTTAATCGTTTTCGTAACGTTATCATACAGCATATTCCATATTTTTTCAAGTAATTTTTTAAACTTTTTTCGAATTAATTCAAACTTTCTTCAGCAATTCTAAGTTTTTTTATTTTATGGTTGCTTTTTTTGTCGTCTTTGTGTATAATGCGAATAAAGGAACGTGTTAAACATACGGTTTTATGCTTACTTAAACGTTTAACTTAATCGTTAACCTTTTAGAGAAAGAATGAAGAGAATGAGATGAAAAGGAGCAACTACTATGAAATTCGGTTATTTCGATGATGCCAACAAAGAATACGTGATTACCACTCCGAAAACTCCGCTTCCGTGGATTAACTATTTAGGCTGCAACGACTTCTTCAGCCTGATTTCCAACACTTGCGGCGGATATACCTTTTATAAGGATGCAAAGCTCCTTCGTCTGACCAGATATCGTTACAACGACATCCCGGCAGATACCAACGGTAAGTATCTCTACATTAAGGATGGCGACACCGTTTGGAATCCGGGTTGGCAGCCGACCAAGACCGAGCTTGACGCTTACGAGTGCAGACACGGTATCGGATACAGCCGTTTCACCGGCAAGAAGAATGACGTAGAAGCTTCCGTTCTTACCTTCGTTCCGATGGATGATACCTGCGAAGTCAGTCAGCTTACTCTTACCAATACTTCCGTAGCAAAGAAGGATTTACAGCTCTTCTCTTATGTTGAGTGGTGTCTTTGGAATGCGGATGATGATATGAAGAATTTCCAGAGAAACTTAAGCACCGGTGAGGTTGAGGTAGTAGGTTCTACCATTTTCCACAAGACCGAGTACAGAGAGCGTCGTAATCACTACGCTGTATACTCCGTAAATACCGCTGTTGACGCCTTCGATACCAGCCGTGATGCATTCCTCGGCGCATACCGCTCCGCAGCAAACCCGGAAGCTATCGAAAACGGTGCCTGCACCAACTCCATGGCAAGCGGTTGGTCTCCGATTGCTTCTCATCAGATTAATGTTTCCTTAAATCCGGGTGAGACCAAGACCTTCATCTTCGTACTCGGTTACATCGAGAATCCGCAGGATGAGAAATGGGAGTCCCACAATGTAATCAACAAGAAGCCGGCAAACGCTATGCTTGCCCGCTATCAGACCGATGCAGATGTAGAGAAGGCATTTGCAGAGTTAAAGACATACTGGGAGAAGCTTCTTTCCAAGTATACCGTATCTTCCGACAACGACAAGGTAAACCGTATGGTAAATATCTGGAACCAGTATCAGTGTATGGTTACCTTTAATATGTCCCGTTCCGCTTCTTATTACGAATCCGGTATCGGCCGTGGTATGGGCTTCCGTGACTCCTGTCAGGACCTCCTCGGTTTCGTACACTTGATTCCGGACCGTGCAAGAGAGCGTATCATCGATATTGCTTCCACCCAGTTTGAGGACGGCAGCGCATACCATCAGTACCAGCCGCTTACCAAAAAGGGTAACGCCGATATCGGCAGCGGTTTCAACGATGACCCGTTATGGCTCATTGCCGGCACCAGTGCTTATGTAAGAGAAACCGGCGACACCTCCATCTTAAAGAAGAATGTTCCGTTTGATAACGATTGGCAGAAGGCAACTCCACTGCTGAATCACTTAAAGAGATCCTTCGATTTCATCGTAAACCACAAGGGTCCTCACAACCTGCCACTCATCGGTCGTGCCGACTGGAACGACTGTCTCAACTTAAACTGCTTCTCCGAGCATCCGGGTGAGTCTTTCCAGACCTTTGGTCCAAGTGAAGGTCCGGTAGCAGAATCCGTATTCATCGCAGGTATGTTCGTTAAGTACGGCGAAGAATACGCACAGCTTTGCGAGCTCATGGGCGACGAAAAGGAAGCTGCTTACGCAAGAGAAGAAGTTAAGACCATGTATGATGCAATCCTTAAGGACGGCTGGGACGGCGACTGGTTCGTTCGTGCATATGACGCTTACAGCAACAAGGTTGGTTCCAAGGAATGCGAAGAAGGCCAGATTTTCATCGAGCCACAGGGCTTCTGTGTACTTGCCGGTGTCGGTGTTGAAGAAGGCCACGCAAAGAAGGCTCTCGATTCCGTTAAGGAAAAGCTGGATACCAAGTACGGCATCATGATTTTACAGCCGGCGTACACCAAGTACCACTTAGAGCTTGGTGAGGTTTCCTCCTATCCACCTGGATACAAGGAAAACGCAGGTATCTTCTGCCACAACAATCCATGGGTTTCCATCGCAGAAACTGTTATCGGCCGCGGCGACAGAGCATTCGAAATTTACAAGAAGACCAAGTCGGAGGCCAAGCGG